>OY787533.1:1805077-2105923 GCA_963678925.1 uncultured Acidaminobacter sp.
CCTGCGTCATTGGGTATTTCAACTACTGGAATATCCGCATTCCAAAACATCTTATAATGAGGTTCAACAAACTTGCTGGCCCTCGGCAAATTGAGCCAGACTTGAAAAAGATGCAGGGGATTATCCTCCTCCTTGTTTAAGAGAGGAAACATTTCAGCATGCTGCATGCCTTTTCCTGCTGTCATCCACTGAACATCGCCTTCGCCGTATCTGCCCGATGCCCCCATGGAATCTGAATGATCGACAAAGCCTTCAAGCACGATTGTTACAGTCTCAAATCCCCTATGCGGATGCTGGGGGAAACCGGGAACCACATGCCCATGATACATCTTCCACCGATTGTTGAGGTCAAAATCCTGACCCAGGTTTCTTCTGGACAGCGGCATGGCTGGACCGAGTGTGTCTGTCCCTTTAGGATACAGATCAAGATGGTGCGCACAAAATAAAAAAGGATCTTGCGTCTTCCAGTGAAATCCCATTGATTCCTTTGAAATAATTGATGCCATTCCATCCTCCTTTATCGCTTTTACAAGTTGTGCTTCCCTTGACCTATACCCTTTCATGGGTAAATTCTTCAAATCATACTATTTCGTCTTGGTCTTTCTAAATAGCACGCCTACTATTTCAATATTAATGATAAGGAAATACGGCATCCAACAAACTCGTTTCAAAGCTAATGGGTGCCCACGGGCAAACCGATCCCTATGCAGATGGTTACAACATGCTCCTTGGCGGCAGCTATGTTACCTATTATCTTGATGGATATGGGTCAGGGGGTACACCTCAAGTGACCCTTAGTGCATATGAAATCACTTATAAGGATGAAATATCCTTTATGACCATCGATATAAAGTCCCTGGAATAGCTGCACTGGCAATATCATAAAAGCAAATAGACTATACAAAAAAAGGTTCTCTTGTTGGTTAAGAGAACCTTTGCTTTTCTTGGACTTAGTGAGTTCTTCATTAAAATGCTCAATTGTCGTCATATGAGGATATAATCCAACATGTTTCTTACACCCTGCAATCAGGATTTGCTCATATAGAGATATTAAAACCGCCAGCAGAACCGGCGGTTTTATCTTACATACTAACGTGGAATAAATCCCACTTTTTTATACATCTTTCTCAATGTCTTCCTAGCTGTTGTCTCGGCTCTGTTGGCGCCATCCTTATACACTTCCTCCAAATAAGATTTATTTGACATCAATTCATAAAACTTATCTTGAATCGGCTTTAGAACTTCTATGACAGCATCAGCAACGGCTTCTTTAAATACACCATAGCCCTGACCCTTAAATTCTTCAACAACTTCTTCTGCTGTAACGTCTTTACATACAGAGTAAATAGTTATCAGATTCTTTACACCCGGTTGTTCGTCCGATAACTGCACAACACCTACTGAATCTGTAACAGCACGTTTGAACTTCTTTTTAATAACTTCTGGTGTATCCAACAGATAGATATTCGCGTTTTCATTACTATCTGATTTAGACATTTTCTTTTCCGGTTCTTGAAGGGACATGATTTTTGCCCCCACCTTAGGAATATAAGGCTTTGGAATAGTAAACGTATCACTATATCTATTATTAAATCTATCAGCCACATCTCTTGTTAACTCAATGTGCTGTTTTTGATCACTGCCAACAGGGACCAAATCCGTTTGGTAAAGCAATATGTCACAAGCCATCAAAACCGGGTAGGTAAAGAGACCCGCATTAATATTATCACTTTGTTTTGCTGATTTATCTTTAAACTGAGTCATTCTGCTTAACTCGCCGAAGTAAGTCATGCAAGACATTACCCACGCCGCCTCTGCGTGCGCTGGTACATGTGATTGAATAAATAGTGTGTTCTTTTCTGGATCAAGGCCACATGCAAGAAGCATAGCCAATCCTTCTAAGGTTTGTCTTCTAAAGTCTTTTGGCACTTGTAATTGAGTCATTGCATGCATATCAACGATACAATAGTAACACTCATATTCATCTTGCAGCTTATTCCAGTTTCTAACTGCACCCAAATAGTTTCCAAGTGTTAATTTGCCTGATGGTTGAATACCACTAAAAATAATCTGCTTATCCATAATTAAACCTCCCTAAATATAAAAAAGCCCCCGTCTCTGAAAGAGACGAAAGCTTACTTCCGTGGTACCACTCTAATTGAAAAATCCACTCATATCTGATAACGGAGTTACCCGTTGACACCTACTCACTTTCAATGTCAAACTCATGAGTCCATTCGAAAAAATCCGGCCTGTCAAGTTCCACCACCCCTTGACTCTCTATAAGGTTTCATTAATCTACTAATCTCAATCATCGATTTAGCTTATTAAACATATTATATATTCTATAAGCATTTTGTCAACTTTTCGAGTTATAGTAATCTTTATTTCTGGGGATTTGAGTTTTAAAACCGTGGTTACTTGTGGTAAGGTTCATCGGACTACATTAGTCTTCAATTTTCCCTGAACTGACATATTCGTCGCAGTTCATTTTTCAACTGCAAGACAAGAGATAGAGCCTTTAGATCAAAACCTTTATTCCATGCACAAAGAAGGTCTTCTCAATACGGAGCACTGAACATACATGCTTATGCCTATTCACAATTTTCTTAAAGGAACCGAGTCCCTGACCACGATTTTTCCCCTTTGTACTATATCCATTCTTATAAAGATCATTTAGATCAGGCAATCCAAAATATGTGTTCTTAACTAGAATTTCAATTTCATTATCATTTCTAGTGACTATGAAAACAATGTGCTTCCTTTCACTTTCAACAGCAGCTTCAATAGCATTGTCCAGTAATATTCCTATCATTCGGCTTAGATCAACAGGTGCAATACTCAAATCCTCAATTCCATCACCAATTGATACTTCAAAATTGACTCCACAATTTTTAATTCTACTGAACTTACTAGCAAGAATCCCCTTTATAACTTTATGATCCAGTGGCATAAGGCTCATTAAAAACTTATATGTCGATGCGTCTAAATTGCTGCTTAACTCAGAGAAACTTTGATCAAGTTTTTTAAGGGACTCCATATCTTCTAATTCTAAATACTGCTCTACCTTATTCAAAGTATTTTCTATAGCTTCTCTATACAACTTTTCTTCAAGACTGAGCTTGTTTAGAAGTCCTGTGTATGTTGCTACATAATTGGCTGATGTAATAATTCGTCTTCTCTTTGCCTTGTTTCTGATTCTCATGTAGCTCATTCCAAAAATACTGATTATTATAATCGTCCCTATTCTAATACTATGATAATTGAGCGTTTTTACAGTGTAATTTCCTGTAATCCACTTCAAAAGAACCCACATCTCATATAGTACCGCAAGACTTATTGCCACCACTAGTATCATATGAACAACTCTCAAGAACTCGCGTCTTGGTTGTTTCTTATAAGGCAGATCGCTGTCATTTCCCGATCTATTGAGCTTAAACTTTTGGACTAGATCTAAGCCACCAAACATTCGAATGATGCTTCCTAAAAAGACAAAGTCTAACGAATAAATCAAGGGTCTAATCCATATCAGGAACTCTTTCAAAATATCACTTTTATAAGGAAATGTATTGTAAGCAATGACGAGAAATGAGTTTTGGATTGTTACTACTGCAAAAACTGCAATGGTCCCAATCGTAACGACTCTGAATCGAAAATGTAACACATGCAGCCCATACAAAAAAATGCAGCCCATCACCAAAACAGATCCAATCGTCCTTTGCCATGCCCCCAGCGGATCATAGTACATGTGATAGTAACTGCTAAACCCCACTCCAACACCAAAAACTGCAATCATAAACTGACTTCCCGCATTGTGAGTTAACTTATAGAAATGAGGATACTCTAATGCATACAAAAAAAACAATACCGTCAAAGAACACAACATGCTAGTGAAAATATATACCCACATCTATTGTCTTAGCCTCCAAATTGAGCTTATACAAGTCCCATTGCTTCCGTTACCGCCTTTAAATAGTTCTTTGAAATGAGACATGCTTTTCCTTTTGAAAAATAGGCCATATGTCTTCCATTTTCAAGCTCTATGTGCTCAATATGTTTTGCCTGAGCCAGTGTCGTTCTATGCGTTTGAATAAAATAAGTTCCAAGCTCAGATTTTATTGATTTCAATGGTCCAGGATGGTTAAACTCTCCATCGGCTGTATGAATAATGAGCTGTCGCTTAAGACCATGGGTTTCAATAAACAATATGTCTTCAATCCTCAAATTATAGTAATTAGAATGATAGGCATATCTCAACCTAGGCACATCCCATTGGATATACTCAGGTATTGCGGTACGTCTGCTTCTATGGCGTAGTTCATAATCAATTTGCTCAAATGCTTGCATAAGCAATAATCGAAAATTTGGATCACTCTTGTAAACAAAGTTGAGTGCCTTCAAATTGTATTGATAGGTCATTGAGGTCATTTCAATATGTGATGTCACAAAAATAATATAACTCTCAAAATCAAAAGTTCTGAGTTTCTGAGCAAGACTCAGTCCTGTCTCTTCAGTATTGGACAGTTCAATATCAAATATATAAATAGCCTTTTCAAAGCTGTCATTCCGCCTATTATCAATAAAATCCATATAATCTGAGTTGACATGTATGATATTGCAGCCATCCCAGACTGCATGGTTAATTGCAAACTCTTGTATCATAGTTCTCAACTTACCAGAGAAAGTCGAGTTATCCTCTACCAAATAAATATTCATGCTTTCTCCTATCCGTTGTTTTAATAAGTTCTACATATGTATTGCTGCACGACAAATGATATCGTCTTTACAAATCGCCTCTATCTTTATATCTCTATACCTACTAAACGGTTCAGTGAATGTAGTCAGTATTGGTTTTAGTTTAATATTGGATGTACCAACCACGGCTTTTATTTCATAAACAATTCGCTTTTCATTCATCTCATCCATATCGTGATAAATACTCACCAAAACATCTTCATCATTCTGCTTTATAAGTATCTCATTAAGAAGCCCTCCAACCATAAGGCTGAAAGCTTCAACATTATGAAATCCCTCATCTTCTACACTATCACAGTAAAATGAAATATTCTGGCCACTTTCCTCATTTTCATACAAAGCTCTTATAATCGATCCTTTTAATACATCTATTCTCACTGGATTCAAAGCCTGAAGTGCTCTGGATAAAAGTGTCTGAGATGGTGAAAATAATTTCACATCATTGATGAAATAGGTTTTAAGGTTAGTCATATCATTCGCTTTGATATACTCTCCAAGCCCTAATAGTATGTTTTCAATATCATGCTTATAGTGCTTAAGATCCTCGTTAACTGTCTCAAGTATATTCATATAATCTATAATGATCTCTTCTACAAGCTTAGATTGCTTTCTTCTTAATAGTCTAATTGAATACATAATAATCCACAAAATCAAAAGAACAACAATACCATTTGAAAAAACCAATTTTAAAGGGAACTTATTAGAACTCATTCTTTCACTATATGAGAGCAGATTTGAATACAAATAATATGTCATGCTAAGTATAATTGGTATTACAGCTATTTTCACGACGCTTTTTTTGGTGAATGCAAATTTTATGTCAATTTTTCTCTTATCAACAAAGAGAGCTACACTCAAGAAAAAAATACTAGGCACCATTTCGACATAAATAGCCAAGAATGACATTAGGCTCTTATCCAGTATTGAATACCCCTCAAATACTAATAGTGCTGTTAACATATCAAATGAAATAATGCATAGATCAACAAAAAGACCCAGTTTAATCGTATCTTTTAAGCTTAATTTTAGATTGTACTTCGCAAAAACAAAATATGAAAGCATCCAAGACACGCTTATTATTCCATTGATAGCTAAACTCAAGTCTTCGAAAATACGAAATCTTACAGCCATGTATGCTACAAAGTATATATACAAGCTCCAAGCACATAACTCAAACTTTGACTTGTAGATTTTGAAAGTAAAAGTATCTACAATAGTTTTCATAAGTATATGAATGGAATATGTTATCAAAAACATAGATATGAACTTAACTATGTATACCATCTTTACCTCCACTAAATAATTGTATAATTTATTTTACAATATTTATTACGAATTTTATTACGAAACAGAAAATTTCCATGTTCTTATGGACACATCTTTACCATGTAGTTATTTATATTGCAAAACAAGCCTTCCTTTTACCGAGCTTTCAAAGGACAAAATACTAATATTGCAATATTTGAGGTTCAAATATAGAACTGGCACGAAACCTATATGCGTTTCGTGCCAGCCAAGAATCTTAACCATTTTGAATTCTACGGTAGCATTAGATGATCTAAAAGTAATATTTGACCATCTTCTAAAGTTATAATTAGCTTACCAGAAACTTGGTCTAAATCTGAAATTGGCAAGCGCATTTCTGACATAGTCCACGACCAATTCAGACCATCTGTAGAACTCAAGATAAACCCACTATTTTTCTTTCCCATTGCAAGATTGTTATCTCCTGGCCTATAAACACTTAAGCTATTCCCAATTTGATATACTTGGCTTGCACTGCTACTTGGATTTACACCATCGCCAGCGGTGCCAACAAGATAGAAGGTGTTATTATAAACGCTTAGTCCAGCGAATTGGAGTATATTGGCGTATGCTCCTGTTTGAGTCATAATTTCACTCATAGGATCAAACGCATATACAGCCCAAGCTTCCAAATCTGAGGAAATTGCAAATGTACCAGCTTGACCCGCAACCACATACATGCCATTTTTATAGGCTATATCTGATATCCAGTCAGTTCCCCTAAGTGTATGCTCAGTCCAGTTTATACCATCCATTGATGTCAGTACAAGACCATAGTCTCCTTCATAGCCACCTGCAGCAGTTCTCTTTTCATAAAATCCAATCGCTGTAAGTTTTCCGTTTATTACACCTTTTAAGATCATCGAGCCATATCCAGACTTTAGATTTTCAACAACCCAGTCAGAACCATCTATTGATGTATACACCTGACCACTATAATCCATTGCAATAAACTTGCCCCCATAGAACATGACTTTACTGATTGTTTGACGCATATTCACATCGGGTATTTTCTGACTTTCCAGCAAAGCCTCATTCCATGTAATCAAATCGCTTGAGATTAAAATTGTTTGCTTATCCCCTACTGCAACATATATGCCATTGCCATAAGTAACATCCTGAATTCTATCCTGTGAACTTGTGAAAGGTATAGATACACTTGTTATAAATCCATTGCGACTAAAAACAATCATTTTTTCACGTTCTGCTAGGAAGTAATATCCATTCACTTCAGAAAGGAGTGCACGATTGTTTGGTCTTTGTAGCTGTGAGTGATATTCATTTCCATCCGCTGAATATAAGATATCTGAACCCACAGCAACAATTCCTGATGTACCAGAAACAGCACCAATAATTTTGTTTCCTTCAAGATCCGTACGTTGTGTTTCACTTGATTGAATAATCGACCCATCTAGTCCTACACGTATAATATATCTTTCATCAACACTGCCTTGCAGCCACTCATCTACATACAACTGGAAGGTATCATTGATGTAAGTCAGAGCAAGAATCTTCTTAAAAGATGCTATAGAGTAACCATCAATTCGATGCGACTGCCATAAAACACCATCTGTTGAAGTAAAATATTCTTCGTCACTTGCCAACAGGTATAGATTTCCACCCTTTATGACATCATAGAAGTTTGTCATATCTACAACACGTGACTGCCCATTCTCAACAACTGACACTTTAAGATCCAGACGATTCCAGTCACTTCCATTCTCTGATGCATAAGCATACCCCTCTGAAAGAACGAAGATTTTGCTTCCAGCTGTTTTAATGGCCCTGAAAATTGTATATGTATTCGGTCCAGCATTCTCTATCTGTGCTACTTTTTCGAAAGTCTGTCCATTACTCGATTTGAAAATTACACCATTTTCCGCCAGTGCATAGAAGGCGCTGTTGAAATATTCTATTCCATAAAAGCGTGGTGTTAAATTGTCAGTGCCCAGAATTGTCCATGTCTCTAAATCTACTGACTTAAGCAGCTTACCAGTGTCCGTTGTTGCTAAATATGTACCTTGTCCAAAAGAAAGGCCCGAGATAGCGTCAAACTGTCCAGTACTAAGTGTTCTCCACTCTTTACCGTCAGCAGACGTTTTAATGATACCGTGGGCACCACCTGTTATATATTGATTGTTCATATAATAAACATCATCGTACTCCGTACTCGCATACTCAGAAACAATAGCATAGCTAGGTCCATTACTTGTAGCTACTGTTTTAATTTTTGTTACAAATCCACTTGAATAATCTGGCTCTTTATTTGCTATGATTGTGTTTGTATTTTGCTGAGTAGTCGAGCGATCTGTTCCATTTCTTGCTGTTTCAGTAACCTCTACTTCAGATGATGCATCATTATAATTTGTATTTTGAACACTTGATTCTACATCACCTTCATATACCTTCAACTCTGCCAGATCAACTTCTGAGTAACCAGGTGTTTTGATTATTTCAAGCTTGCGAACACCTGACACGTCCACACTAAAGCTTTGGGGCAGCGTGTATGCAGGCAAGTTAATAGACGCTAGCGTTATGCCATCTCCAACAAACTCAACACCTGTATCTTTTTTATTTTCGAAATCATCGAGACCAATGGTTCCCGTAAGTATTTCATATTTTCCATTAAGGCTATATGTTGCAGTTCCTGGTGCCCCAAATTTGAAACCATAGTGGTAACGAACACCGCCCATCGTCATGGATTTATCTCCACCTAGCTTTGAACTACTCGCTTGTCCAAATGCCCAATAGTAGCCTGTTGTTGCATATGGCTCCATCTCTTTAACTAGGTAGCTTCCACCTTCCGATGATTCGGATTCATCGCTTCTATCAGCATCGTCCTCTGTCGCGTCTTCAATTTTAAGCTGTGCAAAGTCCACTTCAGAATAGCCCTTCTCTTTTACAATACGTAGCTGTGTAACTCCATTCACATTTATTTCGAATGGAATTGGTGCTGTAAAGGCTTTCAAGTCTATATACTCAACGAGCTGGTTATCTGCATAAAAACTCACAGCTGTATCTTTCTTATTCTCAAAATCATCAAGTCCCACTACACCGCTAATCTTTACGTATTTTTTCCCAAGATTAAAAATTGCCGTTCCTGGTTCTCCGAATTTAAAACCATCTGGGTACTTTTCACCCATCATAGTCATACTGTAACTGCCGCCCAATAAGCTACTCTGTTTTCCCTCAAAAGCCCAATAGTATCCCGTTGTTGCATAAGGCTTAATCTCTGAAAGTAGTGTCTTTCCATCTGCAAAACTACTTGTCATCGCCAAATAGAAAAGAATAAACAGTATGCCCATTCTCTTTAACAAGTTTTTTCTCATATTTCAGTATCATCCCTTCGTGTCAAAATTGAATCACTATAACTTTTACTTCGAATTATAAAATGCTTTATGTGTAAATGATACCAAAGTTTCGTGCAACCGAACTTGAGTAATAAGTAAAAAAACAGGCGTTTAACACCTGTCAATTTTTTTCGTGTTATTCAAATGTGTTTTCGTGTATATATTCCCGCAAATACAGCATCGCCAATATCAGAACCTTAAATATTGAACGAAGAATTGGATAGTATCGCTACAACACTATTCTCATGAAGTTCAAACTTAGGATTTACAGCATAGTCCCGATAATGGGTTCGTATCTGATAGAAGCGCTGCTGCATTATTATACTGTTCTTTGTTTCTCAGTCTCAAAGTCACAAGCAGGTCTTCAGTAAAATGAGTCACATTCAGATCTTGTCCAAATTTTTCTTCCAACTTTCCAAATGATAATTTTTGATTCTCTGAAACACTTCTATTAATCTATCAGATCCTTGATGTGGTTTAATTCATATTGTCTAGGCTCACCAAATGGCAACCAGCTTTCCTTTTCATTTGTTCTTGAATAAAATGTCCATTTGTATTTTCTATATGCTGGACGATTATCTATATACAACACATAAACAAGATTTCCCTCATTGTAGAACTCCCGAGTGAAAAATCCCACTTCATTCTCATAGCTTTCAACTCTGTCAAAACGAATCTCTTCGTCATCATTTTGTCCATATCCTATGATGCTAAAATAAGACTCTCCCCTTTTTAAAGATGTGAAATCATAGTATACAGACGACCAGTTGTCAGATAAATAGTCACCAAAATAGCTTTCGAAATTTAAGTTCAACTTGCTCAAATTAAAATCTTTTGACAAATATATATAGTCTTTTCCATCTACCATCACACGATCCTTCGATACAACCATCCGAATCGGAGTTTCTTCTTCTACAAGAACAAACTCTGCTTCTGCGTCATTTTGTGAAATAGCTCGAATCGTAAAATCATGAACATCTTGGTTATTCCCGTCAGCGGTTCCCATTGAATAAGCACGTTCATCTGTATTGATGTAAATGAAGCTTTCATCATCTCTATGATAGTAAAGACCTGACAAATCACCATCCACAATCAGAGGTGTATCGAAGTCATCTGTCACTAGTTGGACCACTTCTTCCACAATTTCAGGTTCTACGATAACTTCAGCAGCACTCTCTGGCTCAACATAAGCCTCATATACAACTGCATCATAGAATCCAAAACTATACGCATACCCCTCTTTTGTTCCAGTCAGTTTTATTCTGCCTGAACCTTCATCAATGACACTGATATTTTGAAGTCCTGCCGCTTCAACCTTGTCTCTAGCCATTTCTAGGGTGTCATCATAGGTCACACCTAAAACAGCAATTCCATACTCTCTCATTCGCCCTTCATAAAAATCCATAGTAAAATTTTTGAAGGGACTGTACCACTGGATGTAGAGGTCTTCATATTGTCTAAATGGATCTTGTATAATCCAATTTTTCGAAATAGGTTGCAACAGAATGTCAACTGCATCAGACCGGTCTCCTAAAAACCTTGTGAGCTCATACTTAGCATTCAAGTCTACACCCTCGTTTGCTACTACAATCTCTTTAACAGGTATATTTCGATCAATGTCGTATATGCTTATCTCATATATAGCATTAGAAGGCTCGAACACCGTTGTATTGATTTTGAAATCCATATTTTCATTGATATTACCTGTATATTCAACACGTTCAAAAGTATCTTCTTGCCAATCCTTTAGGCTTTGTGTATACATCTCTTCAAAACCAAAGTCATCCACTTCAGACACTGTTCGTTTAACCTGCTGTCCATAGTGTTTCTTTAAAACGCCATACAGCTCATCTTCATTTAAATCAGATCCATCTCGGCTCTCACCCACTATGAAGTCTGTCATATACATGTTAGCTGTCAATCTTTTCACGTAACCATCATTATCAAACTGAACTTGAATCGGTAGTTTTTTAAAGTTATAAATTTCTTGAAGAAGATTCTCCATCGGATAAGCATCCATCAACTCTGTCTTCGACTGATTAAGCAAGGTCATCAGGTCGATTTTTGTGTCACTTTGATTAATTGACTGAAAATCAGCCTGTTCTAATACAGCTTCAAACGTTTTATCGATTAAATCAATACCTCCGACATTCAGCATGAGTCCCACTTTCATTGCAGGACTAATATTAAAACGTGTCGAATACTTGTTATTAAAAAACTTTTCGATATATCTTTGACCCATAAATCCGACTCGTGAATCCGACGCCACTGGCAGGTTCACATCGTTACGCTTAAAGCCAATACTACCTTCTGCCGTAATGTTCGCACCACCTATTCCATAAGCTTTAAACTCAGCTAGGTCATGTTTAATAGCCGCTTTAACAATGGGTCCAAGCATAATGTCCTCTGCGCCAAGTGACGCATTTCCATAAACGGCTGATTCCAGTGGAACACTTTGACGTGATATGTACACAGTATCGTCATTAATTAAATCTGTAAACTTTACGACATCATATTTTCCGTTTTCAGACACCATATTGATTAATGGTTCTCTATGATCGTCAATCACCCCGTAATCAAGTGATGCCGCCCGAACAGTATCGGCAGTCACCTGTCGCATGCCAAGTTCACCATTCAGTTCCATTAATCCATCGGTTCCGATCCCTAAACCAAAATCAACCTTAACGCTTGCTGTGACCTTTCCACCATCAACTTTTACATCATTATAGGTGCTCGTGCTTAATCCATAAAGTGGATAGAACACATCAGATAATTTCAAATTCCCGAAAATTTTAAAATCCGATTCCAATATATAATCTATTGCAGCATAATCATAATATTTCTGGCTCACACCTTTTGAATCTACCATCTGAATGGAAATAGCCAGTGCTTGAAGGTTTGACGCTTTCAAAGATCCCATGATCCCTGCATCCCACTCCAAATCACTGAACTCATTTTCTCCTTCAAACGTAATCTTTCCATTTACAGTCACATCAGTAGCATTGAGCCCATGTTTTTCAAAATCATTTTCTAAATCCTCTGAAACACTGCTACCAGATTTGAGAAGATCCTTACTTAGTTCAAATTCCACCACGACTTCGTCAAGGTATCCATTCTCATCGCTGGTAAACTCTCTTGTAAATGGATTTGGCATAAAGCTAGACTTTGATGTCTCTTTTATCATTCCTTGAGATGCTTTTAGTATTTCTTCGTAGTTTCTTGTGAATTCTACATCTTGGCTCACCTTGTAATATGGAAGCCGCCCCTCAAACAAAGTATTTTGATTTAGGGTAACTTGATCTATATCCATAACAAAAAAGAAATTGTATATTTCACCAAGAACACCGTAAGACGTGTCCGATACTAAAGACACAAGTGGCGGTCCCCATTGATTAATTTTACTCTGGCTAACCAGTTTCTCTCCTATTTGCCAGCCGCGGCTCGCAAGAATTTCCGACTTTGAATGCATTTTGGGCAGCATGGCATATTGAGAGAAAACCCGACTTGGGTGTACTTCCACTAAAAGTGCTTTTCCATTTTCGACCTTCGAAACCGCTCCAATAATACCTCTTTGATCGGCCGTATCTAGGACCACTAAAAAATCCCCTTGTTTTAGATTTCCTGCTTTTACTTGGGCTGTAAAACCGCTTGTTGAATCGTTGACAACTTCATAATTCACTTTCAACTGAGAAACAAGCTCTGCATGAATGTCTTGACGTAGGACTGCGTCCATTTCCTTAAACTCATCATATAGGTCAACAATATCATCCAAACTACTACTGGTTATTAACTCAGCATTTAAGCGATCTTCAACTCGACTCATGAATGTGCAGGCTTCTTCGATAGTTAAAGTGTCCTTGGGTGCCAACACGCCATTGCCTTTACCAGATATCATGCTATTGGCAACCATTTTGCGCATACTTTGCTCAGCCCACGATGCGATTTGATCTGCATCTTGGAAGCCACTAATTTCATCATCACGCACAAAAATCCTGTCATTTGTAGCCTTGTCCATATTCCCAATAATTGTAGCCAACTGCTCGCGAGTCAACAAACCTTCGGGATTAAACTCAGTTTCGCTGATTCCATTGACAAGTCCCTTTGATTTGGCCTTTAAAACATAGGCGTTCCTCGTGTCATCAAACTGAACACCAGAGGCATCGATTCTACCATACAAGGACTCATAAACATTCACGCTCAGTTCCGCGAACTCTGCTCGCGATATCGGTCTTGTATAATCCCCGTCCTGTACAAATGAAATGTGCTCTTCCATCCGATTCACGAAGTCTATTGCCCAGCTGCTAACTTTCCGTCCAGATTCCTGTCCAAACGCTGGCATTTGAAGCAATACCAATATAAGTACGACTGTTAACAATCGTAATTTTTTCATAATCCACTCTCCTTTAGAAACGTGCTCAAATACTTTTCCATACTTGCTTCAAGGCAGCTAAGTTTGTGCAATACACTCAGCTTACACGATTATTTTTGACATTGCACCCGATGAAACATACTTTACAAATTTCCATTCTTTCTTAGTACCGACAATTAGCAAACAAAGCCCTAGTACTGCGAAAAATGCAAATACAACTATGCGTGTGCTACTGTAAATATCGATCAGTCCCATAAGATTAAAAACACCCATCCCGAAACTTCCAAAGAAACTCATCATAATGATGTAATAACCCATTGTCCTTTTTGCAGCAAAGATTAATACGACAGCTGCAATCACTAAAAAAATCAGATTATGTAAGGTTCCTGGACTAAAGGCATAGGCCGATAAATACCTAAGTGCCATTACTAGGGGAACTAATGATAGTGGGATAAAAAAATCGTTAAATGACTTCGCAACTATCACCAAAGCAATCACAAAAAAAATTTTTGCCCCCATTAAAAATAAATACATAAAGACTGCATCAGGTGTTACAAGCACTGGCCCATATATCCAGTATGCCGATACCGTCAGCACAATGTACATAAGTCCTTTTAATATAGAACTTCTTCCACTATACTCTGCTCGGTAAATACCGAAGGCAAGTGTCAGAATAAAAGGAATTTGCAACAATCCAACGAAACTGTCCATCCTCGGACTCGCAATAATGACATCTATTCTTCTTACAAGAAAACTCATACCTGCAAATAAGAGTGCCAGTAATAATATGCCGCCAATAATGCCCTCTAATGGATTATTCCCTGAATTATGCGCTGAATAAGTTTTCTTCTTAATTTTGTCTCCCCACTGCGTTGTCTCTTCACCATTGACATTATAACTACCTGTGTTTGTGTCGTACCTTATTTCACTTCCAGAAGATGTATAGCCTTCAACTCTCTCACTTCTACTTCTTGGATTATTCAGATTCATAATTCCTCCTTGAATATTAATTGAAATATATTGTTAAATTATTAACTATGTATTTTACACTAAGCTTCTTCATTCTATTTTCACATGCTTCAGCAGATACGCTGTTAATGTACTCCCATCTTTAGCACAGCGTGTTTTCACAACGCCTATAATGATAAACTTAAATTATCGTGCTTTTTTTACACGATTACGTTTTCTATACTCTGAAGGAGAAACACGGTACTTCAGTTTAAACCTCGATGTAAAATAAGATGTACTTCCAAATCCACATTCCTGAGATATTTGAATAATGCTTGCCTTATCTATTAGTAACATTCTTTTTGCTCTTTCAAGGCGTATCTCATTTAAGTAATCCATCGGCGATGTACCCAGCTCATCTTTAAAAACTTTAGAGAACTGTGATACCGACATACCGATGTCTTTTGCCAAATCATCCAGTTTAATTTTCCGATGGAGATGATGGTACATGTACTGTACTGATTTTTCTATCTCATGTCTTACATGGATTTCTGCCTTTTGCTGCTGATTTCCAATTAAACTTCTTAGAATCTTTTGTATGATGATATTTTCCAGTGACAAGCAAATAGATTCATAGCCAAGATCTTTCTGTTCATACTCATAAATGTATTTATTCACCAGCTCAGGCAGATCAGAGATCAGTTTGTTGTATTCACCACGATATTCAGGAATCGTCTTTCCTGTAAAGTTCTTAAACAAAGTTGCTAAATAATCTGGACGAATATTTACTGCACAATAGCGTGACTGCATATCCATTGGAACTTCATAGTGTTCTACATTAGGGGAAACTGATAAAAGACCTCCTGGTTTTAAAGGAATCATTCTGCTGTCTATACATACATATGCACGCTCATGGTACATGAATGCAAACATATAGGCTGGAAGTGTATGTGGATCTAATGCATATTCAAACAAACCTCCATTAGGAATAAAAATCCCCATGTTTTCCCCAATGTAGTAGTCTACATATTTCATATCATCTTCTGTAACTTCACCAGCGAACAACTTCACTTTTTCAAAAGTCATATTCTTGTCCTTTTGTATTTTTTTGTAAATATTTGAGTAGATTTTACCATCTCAAACGAAAATATTAGCGGTCTATAATAATAAATCAACACAAATATCATTGTGTTTTTCACACAGTTATACAAATATAAAACCATTGCAAATACAACGTTTCAAGTTTTTTTCTTGTTATTTCTATTACATTTTACCAGAATCAAACACAAAAAATGTCATTATTTTCTGATTGAATATCAATATTTTATCAAGTTTTAAAATCTTAAATTGAAAAACACAAGATCCGCACCTCACAATGAGGATCTTGTGTTTAAATTTCAAACGCGCTTTATCGACTCTACGCGACTTAGTTTAATAATAAATATCGAAAGTTGGTGAAGATGAATTTCTGCACCAGTATTTAATTTGTAAATTTCCGACATTAATAACCTTGCCTTTAATCCCACCTAATGCATAATAATCATCCGCCGTATTAATAACCTTCATATGTGTTGCTTCTATATCCATAAAAAGTCTATCAAGCGCTTGATTAATCCCATCAACTTCAGGCAGCTCATAGGCCAAGTATTCATAGGCAATTCTTTTATAAAACTCGAGCAGTTCAGGTTGAATGCCATTGGAAAAACTTATTGCTATATTCCGATCTTCACGGGAGCCAAGAATTATAGTCATATCCTTAAAAGTCTGATGATCTGCCCCTTTAGAGAAATAGTACAGCCCCCAATCGTTCACCTCTATAATATCTTCTTCCCAGTTCTTCTCGTTGTCCTCTCCGTTGGTCTGTCCATACTTTGAAAACATATCAATATACGACTCACCCGTTTCATAATCAAAAACTTCTGTTATAGATTCATTTTGATAAAGATAGCGTCTGTCACTTTTCTCCATAATAATGGAGCCGTCTGGCTGAACTTGTGATACACTTTTATATTCAATTGGAACTAAAACGTTACTGCTGGCATCCATATACCCCCACATACCGCTCTTTTTAACCAGTATCTTATTTTCTGAGACCTCTCTCATGAAATCATAGTCAATGCTTGTAAGACCCTTATTTTCTCCATCTAACAATCCATATTGACCTGCCTCATTTTGCACAATATAAGTATTTTCATAGGTCTCTGTTACATTCTTATAGACTAGAGGAATGATTTCTTCCCCCATTATATTCATAACACCCAGTCTTTCTCCAATCCGCACAATTACATTACCATATTCATTAATTGCGTAAATTGAATCGTATTTTGCTGGTGCCAGAACTTTACCATCATCATTTACTAAGCCCGTAATATTATCTTTTACAGCAAGGTAGACCTTATCTCCATACTTGTCATAACCGTTACAAAAATCTTCATCCATATCACCCAAAAGCCTATAATCTTCACTATATGGAATCACTGTATTGCCATATGGATCAAGCATCGCACTTTTCTCGCCAGAACTCACAATGACACGATTGCCTGCATACATAAAAATGTACTTTTGATTATTTGGAATCACTACCTTTCCATCTTCATCAATAAGGGCGCGCGAATGATTCTCTTGCCCATTTGGATCTCCAACAAAACCCACATAGTACTGGAAAAGTGGCTGTACAAAATCATACTTTCCTTCAATTGGCATACGGTTGCCTTCTTCATCAATGATAAATTTTTCTTCGCCATTGTCTCCGAGGGATACATAGGCATGACCATAGTTGAAATGCGTTACATCTGTATACTGTGGTGGGATTACCACCTTGTCTGTATCTGCTTCTTTATACCCATACAAGTCTTTATTGTTTATTCTCTCATAGAAAAAGACCAAGCCTTTATCTCTTTTTTCCGACTGCACCTCTGTTCTTGCTACTTCTTTTATCAGAAGGCCAAACTCTGACAGAATATCATAGGTTATGACCAGAGCTTCCTCTACCGTAACATTGCCCATATCCTTAAATCCATAGGTATCTATGACACGGGTATCCAAGCCGTGGTATGCCAGAACCCGCTTCATTAAAATTACCACTTCTTCTTGGGTCATTTCTTGGTTTGGTCCAAAGAGGTTTTCACCAACACCACTGGTAATACCAGCTGTAGCGCCTTTTAGTGCAAAGTAATCTTTGGTGTCATTAAATTGTATATTTTTGTCTATGACAATTTCTCTTTCATCCAGCAACTCGTAAATTTTTACAGCAAGATAAATAAATTCTTCACGTGTTATCTTCCGAGTATATTCTTTAAATGCCCCAACCCATGTAGGCTTATAAAGCTTTAAGGTATCAATATCTCCCACTGCCCAATCAGAGGGATAGTGCTGTTCACTCTGCACTACTGTGTTTTCAGGCTCTTTTTCAATTAGGGCCATTTGCTTTGTATTAAAATCATATTGATAGGCCATATTGCCAATATCACCAAACACTTTTATATTTTCGCCACGGTACTCTGTAAGCCAAATCGAGTCATATTCTAAAGGGATTACAACCTTGCCCGACGAAGACAATAATCCCATCTTCCCATCATTGTCTTCAACAATAAAGTAGCCCGTATTGTACTGAATGCTTTTATATTGTATTGGAATAAAAATGTTCCCCATTTTATCAATATAGCCGTATTGATCATTCTTTTTTACTTTTAAGGCCCCAACATTATGATTATAAGAACCATCTGCAGCATCATATTGAGCTTCTACAATAACTTGTCCATTGTTGTCTAAGATACCATACTTTCCATTTTTCTTCACTAGGAACATATTATAATCATAGCCCTGTCCATAATGGTCAACAGGATTAATGTAGGTGCCATCTAAAGTATAGATGTTCTCGTATCCTGCTTCAAATGGAATCACAATCTCACCCGCATAGGTATACACGGCACATAAGTTTTCAAAATTCGCAACCGTGACGCGGTCTTGTCTTGAAACCGAAAGGGACTTATAAATCGGCTCGAATAACTCTTTGCCATTTAAATCAATTAGGCCATCTTTTTCAATTGTTATACCATATTTATTGACAAGATCACTCTCCACGCTGACAATAAAACAATCGTTTACACTGGGACTGGTTACAATGTTAGAGTATTCTCTTGCAAGGGGGATTAGTCTTCCCGTGCTGTCAATGATGCCATTTTTGCCTCCCCCACTTAACTCCACAACAGATTTACCACCTACTGTATCCCTTTGTGATCCTTCTATGTATCCTAAATCATCTGCAAAAGTTCCTATACTTCCCAGGATTAGACCCATTATTACTATACATATGCCCACTACCGCATGTGTAATCAACCTAGCATGTTTCTGCCCACCAAATTTGACCCTGCCCAGCTCACTGATCTTGACCATGCCATGTGAAAGTTGCTCCCTTGTGATGCCGCAGGCATATAATATACACTGTCAGTATCCTATAGGTACTGAGGTGAAATGAAAAAGCACCGCTAAACGATGTCTCTCCGGCAAGATTGATTATCGTAAAGCAGTGCCCCAAAATGTATGGTTATCATAGCACAGTACGAAATCAATGACAAGAACGATATTTTTCATAGAGAGTAAAGAATCGCATGTGTGCCCGGTGTGTGGCGGCCAACTTTCTGGATATGACAGACGTATCCGGTACGGCAAGCAGTCTGATGGTTCGAGGAAAAGCTACAAGGTACGGAGACTCAAGTGCTGTAGCTGTGCGAGTCTGCATACCGAACTGCCAGATATCCTTTTGCCATGCAAACACTATATCGCCGAAGTGATTGAATCTCAAATAGATGGAACTCGTGATGACTGCCCAGCGGATAACAGCACCCTTCACAGGTGGCTGAAACAGTTCCGAGAGTCAAAGTGTCAAATCGAAGCCATGCTGCGCAGTATGTGGTCGCGAAAGCACAAACAACACTTTCCAATCACAGCTTCCGGTTCTTTACTCGAAAATCACAGAAGACGCGGCATCAGTTGGCTGACACTTGTCAGTCAAATACTTGTTAACGCTGGCTTATGGCAACCCACCCGGTTTGCCTGTTGTCCGTAAAACGTTCATGATACCCTTTCTGCAAACAACAAGGAAGGAGCATTAGCATGAACAAACAGCAAACGCCAGACGATGTGGCAGCCGCGAGACTTAAGATGATTACACCGCTTATGGATGAAAGTCTTGACGCTAGCCAGATCATTGAACTGAAAAAGAAAATCAGTGAAGAGAACAACATTTCCTACAGGAGTATCTCCAGATATTTGGGGGCCTATCAGCAGGAGGGATTTGCCGGACTGAAACCAAAAACGGGTTACAAGCGAAATCAGAGTACCCTGCCGGACAACTTTCCGAACGTGGTGGAACATGCCATTATTCTAAGGCGTGAATGCCCGACGAGAAGTGTGACGGATATCATCCGTATCCTGGAGCTTGAAGAAATCATAAAGCCTGGAACTGTACACCGTAGCACCTTGCAGCGGCATTTGCAGGCTAAAGGGTTCGGTGCTTCTCAAGTGAAGCTGTATTCAAAGAAAGGTGCTGCCTCAAGACGTTTTGCAAAGTCACACCGGTGCATGCTCTTCCAAGGGGACATTAAATATGGACCCTACCTGCCCATTGGCAAGGATGGCGCCATGAAACAAGTTTACCTGTCCGTCTTTATCGATGATGCGACCAGGTACATCATGGCGGCGAAATTTTATGACAACCAGAAGGTTGAAATCATTGAAGACAGCCTGCGGGCGGCGATCATGCACTTTGGAAAGCCTGACAAAATCTTTGTCGATAACGGCAAACAGTACCGCAGTGAATGGCTGAAAAAGGCTTGTGACCGCCTAGGCATACGCCTTCTCTTCTCGAAACCGTATCATCCGGAAGGAAAAGGCAAAATCGAGGCCTTTAACCGCAGAGTGGACGCCTTCCTTTCAGAAGTCGCTCTAAACAAGCCAAAGACGCTGGAAGAGCTCAACGATGCCCTTGATGTGTGGATTTCGCAGTATTACCACAAAAACGTGCATACCTCCCTCGACGGCTTAACGCCAGAGGTTGCCTTTGGAAGCGACAAGCGTGCACTACGGTTTGTAGATGCAAACGAACTTGCCGAAGCCTTTCTCCATACGGAAACTCGGCAAGTCGATAAGACCGGCTGCATCAGCTTCAAGGGAAATATGTACGATGTCGGTACAAAACTGATCGGACGTCAGGTTGAAGTCCGATATGACCCGACTTGGAAGGAAGAAATCGAAATCCACCACAAGGATTTCGAACCCTTCAAGGCAGGTATCCAGCAGATTGGTGAAAACTGCGGCATAAGAGCAGAACTTCCAGAAGGACTGTCACCCCTTGAAGCGAATACTTCCAGACTGCTTGATGGACTGAACAAAGCGAATACTACGGGTCGAACCCGCAGTAAAAGGGCTGTCAGCTACAGCGACATAGGAGGGTCTTCCGATGTATGAAAACTTCTTTGAAATGACCCACACGCCGTTTAGAAACGACATTGAAGCAGGTGCGCTGTACGTCTCAAATGATCTAGGTGAGATACTATCACGCCTTGAGTATGCGGCCACCAGGCAGCTGTTCGCCGTTGTCACCGCAGATGTTGGATGCGGCAAATCGACCGCCATCCGCAGATTCACAAGCGCGCTGCCGAGGGAAAACTACGAAATACTCTACCTGTCGGACTCAAAGTTGACGCCTAGATGGTTTTACAAAGGCCTGCTCGAACAGCTTGGCATCGAATCCAAGTTTTACAGGGGTGATGCAAGACGTCAGCTCCATCAGCAGCTTGAAGTCATCCGGGGTGTTTACAAGAAACACGTGGTTACCATTGTAGATGAAGCACATCTTCTCGCAAAAGAAACACTGGAAGAAATCCGTTTTCTTCTGAACACCAAGATGGACTCACATCAGCCCATGTCCCTGATTCTAGTCGGACAAAACGAACTGTGGGACAAGCTGAAACTGCAACATTATACGGCCATTCGGCAAAGGATAGACCTCAAATGTGAAATCCCTCAGTACGACCGGGCACAGACTCAAGAATATGTCGAGGCTCATTTAGCTTATGCCGATGGCGCGAAAGACATTTTTACAGACAAGGCCATCGATGAAATCTATCGGTATTCAGCCGGCTCCGCAAGAGCAATCAACAAACTTTGCACTCATGCGCTGATTTACGCGGCGCAAAGTGCTAAGAAACTGATTGATGACCACATGATTCGAACGGTCATCGCAGGAGAGCTTCCGTAATGTTTAGGCTGCAGCATCTGCTGCGGCTTATAGACAGGCGTAAATCGGCAGAATAAGCGAGCTACTGACGGCAGGTGTTGTGAGCACGGCATGGTCAGATGGAGAGAGCAGGAACACTAGCACTTTTATTCTTTACAACCATATTTCCACCTCCGTGTTTTTTGCATTTTCAATAGTCTCATAAAATATCATCTTGCTTAAAATGGATCATTTGTTATTTGTAAATCTCTTCCTATACGCACTTGGCTTGATGTCAATTTGAACAAACTCAACCAAACCACCGTTTGGAATAAACACTGCCAATTCGTTTCCTAAATATGAGTCAATGAACTTATGCTGTTCAACAGGTACATTTCTTACATACTCTTGAATTCTCTTAAAGTCCATAGTTTATCCCCTTAAATGCTTCGTCTTTTTTTATTAGTCGATACTCTTTAGGTGCTAAAGCAAATTTTGATTTGAACCTTCTGGAAAAATAGGACTGGCTTCGAAAGCCACAGTCTTGCGCTATTTCAATTATTTTTTTCAGTCCCTAAAAGCATTCTGCCAGCGCGGTAGAGTCGAATAGTCTCCAGATAGTTCATTGGTGACATCCCAGTCTCTTCATTGAAAACTTTTGAAAACTGAGATGCTGACATGCCAACATCTTCACATATATCCGCTATGGTTATTTTGTGATGGATATAATGATGCATGAATTCGATTTCTCTCGTTACGCCTCTACTGTCCACATGGGTACTCTGTTGAACCAGTCCCTCATTTCTAATTCGAGTCAGTTTATGTATTAAAACCCGTTCAATGGATGTCAGCACTTCTAAATGATTACTCTGCTTTTCTGTAACTTCTTTTATAAACTCCTTTATGAACAATAATAACGACCGGTCTCTTGGGATTGGTTTATGCGCATTGCATAAGCTCATGAACCTATCATTGCAGATTCGTTCAACAACACGTTTATCTATGTAAATCAAGAAGTCCCAGCTTATCACGTCCATCAGCCCATGCGCTTTTTCTGGCATTACACAGAGTATGCTCTTTGGGTTAATCTCAATGTCTTAATCATCAAAAAAGAATTTGTTGGTTCCACTGCCATTAAGAAAAAATGTATAACAATGACTATACTTCATATACGACTGTGCATTGATTGTGCCCCTTTCAGGAACAATTGAACACAATTGACTTCCAATATAGTGGGTTGCACCTTCTGAGATCACAGAATGCACTTCCTCTAAAAAACTATCCAATCCCCACACCCCCATAGTATTTTGAAATTCATTTTAACATAATAAGTAAATTAGAACATATTAATGGAAAATTACTTATTAAGTATTATATACTACATATTCAAAATATCATCTTTTGTGATTCGTTTACTTTCAATATCTTACGACTAAGTATCAATTTCTTGCAAAAACTAGTACTTAAATTCAAAAAATCTTATATCAAGACCTACTTGTACTCCTTCAGCTCTTTTGTAATTCAACTAAAAATGCCACACTAAAAGCTTTTCTCAAAAGCTTCAGTGTGGCATTTATGTTTTACTTATCTTTACTCATGTACTTACGTTCAAATTGATTCATAAGTTTTTAATAAGTATTATTTATTTGTGATAAGGTTCTGGGTATCGCACCCCAGTGAGTGTCAAAAACATCCTTGACTTAAGTATCTAATCCTCCAAAAGGAAGTCAATAATATTTTTATTCTCAATGCCATTTCTCGAGCGATTCACTCTGTCCATAGAAATAACCATCTTGGGAAAATTATCCTCAATGCTTTCAAGCACTGAAAACTCTCTTTCAATCGTCGATTCTTCTGCCAGTAAGTAAGTTACCTGGATATATTTTGTCGTATTGCCATCAATGGCTATAAAATCAACTTCTTTATCGTCAAATTTACCGACATAAATCTCATAGCCTCTTCTCCTAAGTTCAAGGTAAACGACATTCTCAAGAGCTTGACTGATATCTTTTTCATTGTCAAAGTAAAGATTTCTAATCCCTAAATCGTTAATAAAATACTTTTCATTGGTCTTCATAAGTTCTTTACCTTTAATATTATACCTAGGGACACCATAAACTAGATATGTGCTCTTTGCCGCTTCTATATAGTTATAGATCGTTTCTTTAGAGAGTTTTCGACCTTCACTTTTTAAGTAATTCGTTATGGTGACGGCAGAGAATATTTGACCGATATTATGAATGAGGTATACCATAAATCGCTGTAATAAATCTACATCCCTTACATTGTAACGCTTGACAATATCTCTTAACAAAATAGATTGATACATATCCATAAGATAGTTTTTAGCAGTGCGTTCTTCTTCAAACTGGAATTTTCCAGGCATGCCACCTGTTCTTAGGTAGGCTAAAAAAACATTTTCTTTTGTCGATAAACCCACATCAAAATTTGTAAACCCCTCATATACTTCATAGTACGAGAGCGGCAAAACTTCTATAGTATAAAATCTTCCAGTTAAATAGGTCGCAAGTTCTCCAGATAAGAGTTTTGAGTTAGAGCCTGTGATAAAGACTTCTGTATCACCCTTTGAATTTAATGAATTAACAACCTTTTCAAAGCCTTCAACTTCCTGGACTTCATCTAAGAAGACATAGTTTTTTTTCCCCTTAACTTTTTTTGACTCGATATATTCATAAAGCACCTTATATTCTTTGAGCGATTCAAACTCCAACCATTCAAAATTAAGACTAATGATTTGATCATTTTCCACACCTTGACTTAAGAGTTCCTCTTGTATCTGTAAAAGTAATGTGGATTTTCCAACACGGCGCATACCAAGTAGTACCTTGACAACTTGCTTACCCATCACTTTTCTAATTTCTTCTAAATACTTTTCGCGTTTGACCATCATAGACATCACCTCAACTTAAAAATACCATACAAAAGTCTTTTATACAAGACTTTCATATGGTATTTTGTATTTTGGTCTTTTGTAAAAGACTTTTATAGAAATGATTGCTTTTCATCCAAAATATAGCTTTGAAGCTTTAATAGCATTAATACGGAGGATATTAATTATATAAGTGAACTAAACTTTCTTTGTTCTATTAAGATTATAAAACTTTATTTTTACTTATGATACGGTTCTCCCCGCGCAATCCGGTACGCCCGGTAAACCTGCTCCAGCAGCACCACCTTCATGAGCTGGTGGGGGAAGGTCATTTTTGAAAAGGAGAGTTTATAGTTTGCCCGCTTGAGAACGGCTTCAGCAAGGCCCAATGACCCGCCAATGACAAAGACAATGTGGCTCTTCCCGCTTACACCAAGCTTTTCAATATGGTCTGAAAGCGCCTCGCTGGTCAGCTGCTTGCCTTCAATGGCAAGGGCAATGACATATGCCTGATCAGGGATTTTAGCCAAAATCCGTTCACCCTCTTTGTCTTTAACCTGAATTTCTTCCTTCTCGCTTAAGGACTCTGGACACTTTTCATCAGGTACTTCAACCTGTTCCAGCTTGCAGTATTTGCTCAGGCGCTTGGCATACTCGGCAATGGCTGCTGTAAAATACTTCTCTTTTATTTTTCCGACAGAGATCACTGTAATTTTCATACTTAATCCTTTCTCATGCATGGTCTTGATTCTATTATAGCTTGTCCAGGCGTGGGAATAAACTCCCGGTCCAGATGAACCTTGTGCCTAGCAAGCACACACCTCACTTTCCACATAAAAAGAAAGTCCCGACGACTTCGGAACTCTCTTTTTCTTTTACCTATAGCAAAGCTTCTGAGTCTAAGCGGTTTCCCTTGTCAAACCACCTGCATTCCAGGGCTTATACTACCCCTGTCTTGCCCTGCGCGATGCCTATCTTACTCTATTTCAATGACTTCTGTATATTCAAATGCCATGCCGTCCTCGTTCATTAGCTTAAATGCGCTCACCATATCCCGCAGGGTTTCTGCAAGGGCTGCCATCTCTTCACTGGCTGCCGCACTTTGCTGCGAGCCTGAAGCATTCTGCTGTGTAACCTGGGAAACCTGCGAAATACCATCATTGATCTGTGATATGGCAACAGCCTGTTCGCTTGAAGCCACTGCAATCTGACTTACCAGCATTTCAGACTCTTCGACGCCCTTGAAAATTTTCGACAAGGCTCCAGATGTCTGGTCCGCTATTTTTGTACCGGCCTCCACCTTCTTGATGGAGTCTTCAATCATATCAGTTGTCTCTTTTGCTGCATTGGCACTGCGCGCAGCAAGATTACGCACCTCTTCGGCAACCACGGCAAATCCTTTACCGTGTTCTCCAGCGCGTGCGGCTTCAACCGCTGCATTTAGCGCAAGAATATTGGTCTGGAATGCAATCTCATCAATAACCTTGATAATATCCGCAATTTTAGATGAGGATCTGCTGATATCCTGCATGGCCTTGACCATCTCCTGCATCTGCTTGTTGCCTTCATCTGCCTGATACTGGACTTCCTTAGTCAGTGTCTGGGTCTGGTCTGCTGTTTTCGCATTCATTCTGGTCTGCTCTGCAACCTCTTCAATGGAGGCTGAAATCTGCTCAAGGGAGCTGGCCTGTTCAGTTGCACCCTGCGAGAGAGCCTGAGATGCATCAGATACCTGACCTGCACCACTCGCAACATCCACAGACGAGGCCTTGATTTCTGAGAAAATCTTATTGAAGGTATCTATTATGTGATTCAGCGAAACACGCATGGCTTTAAAATCACCCTTATAATCACGGTCAATACGCGCATCCAGATTCTTTGAAGCCATCTCTGAGAGGACCTCTGACATCTCACTGATGTAGGACTTGATGACATCCGCCATTTCTGAAAGACTGGCGTAGAGCGCTGTGAACTGATCTCCAATCTCCTTGGTGTCTTCATCCACTGCTGCAATATCAGTCGATACATAGAGCGCACCCTCTGCCATATGCTCCAAATTCTCTATAAGCTTTTCAATTTCAGCATTTTGATATTTGGCCTTCTTCTCCTGAATATCAGCACTTTCCTTAATACGATTAGCCTGTTCTTCCTGGTTTCTGGCTGCCGTTCTGATTTCGGTCTGGTCGACCAGAACCTCGAAGGCACCAAGAACTTCCCCATTTCGGCCAATAATAGGCAGAGCACTGTAGTCGATTTCCATTACATCATTTCTTGGACGGGCTACGGTTTCACCCGCCTCGCGGCTCAGACTGCTCATGGCACGCTTGCAGGCACAATCACCTGTTTGACAGTCTTCCGTCTTAAATATGCTGTAGCATTTCTTCCCAATGGCGTTTTCATAAGATGTGCCCAGGGTCTTGAGCCCTTCACGGTTGATATATCTGATTGTGTAATCACTATCAATGGTCATTGAGGCAATCGGCACCTCATCAATGAAGTCACTGAGTCTTACCGCAACATTGTTCACACCATCCATAAGTGCCTTCCATCCACCGCTGAACTGCTGCGTATCCGCACTCTCCTTCAAATTTCCAGACTCTATTGCCCTTTCCAGCTCATCCGCTTCAAAAATAACACTTTTCACGGTTGCCATGATTCTATCAAAGGCCTTTGCCAGTTCCCCGACTTCATCCTTTGACCCAATATTTGTTTCCGTATCAAAGTCACCCTCTGCAGCCGCCTGAAGCGCACTGCTTATGCGCATGATTGGCCTAGTAAAGGAACCACTGATCACATAGGCCACACTCGCTGCAATGATTACCAATGCTGCTGCAGAGAGCATCTGGTACATTTTCAGATTTTCAATCATGGCATTGGTCTCAGCAATTTCCTTCTGAGACACTTCATAGATTGTCTCACCAATCAGGTTGACATTCTCCCGTGCTGCGTTGAATGCGTCCATGCCACTGACTTCACCAGGGCGTGTACGGTTAGAATAGCCGTCTATATAAGCCCCAGTCACTTCCATCCACGTCGAGAAATTTGTGTTAAAGGCTGCCTGCTCATTGACCAGGGTCTGACGCAGCAGGCTTTTTGAATCTGCATCAAAGAATTTTAAACTTAAGGTCGTCGCACCAGCAACACGTTCAAGGGTTTGCTGGGCATTCTCAGCATAATCTGCCCTGACTGCCTCAACCTCTTCCTGTGTGCCCGAGGTTGATGACAAACTCTGCAGTGCAGTAAGCGCCTGATAGAAATCGCGGTCTCCATTGAGTACCATGGTTGTGGCTTCAATGCTTATGGTATTGAACTGCTCTATTGTGGCGTTCAGCAGATTGATTGAATAGTAGCTAAACCCAAACATGATTCCAAGAACAATGACAAGCGGCACGATAATCATCAGCATCATTTTACTTCTTATGGAATGCATGGAATCCCCTCCTCGAAAAATGTTCACATCCCAAATTTCCTTTATTTACACTTATGAACGGAAATCACTACGTATATCATTTACCTCTCTTTGTCAATTTATACATCAATATTTATTAATATTGTTTTCATCCTTATGCAGACATTTTCTTTACCCGCTTCTGCATATGTGATAAACTATTCAAAATATTTTATACAGAAATGGGGTATGATTATGCAGAAACTACTCGATGGAATCGTTAAATTCAAACGCAGCGACTTCGAATCACACAAGGACCTCTTCAAACAGTTGAAATCGAAACAGAAACCTCATACGCTCTTCATAAGCTGTTCGGACTCGAGAATCGATCCGAACCTGATTACAGGCACCTTGCCTGGAGAGCTCTTCATTGTCCGCAATATCGCCAACCTGGTACCGCCTTACAGGGAAGCTGAAGAATTTCTCTCGACAACGGCCGCCATTGAATATGCGGTCAATGCGCTTGAAGTTGAGAACATCATTGTCTGCGGACACTCAAACTGCGGTGGCTGTGCGGCAGCGCTTAATCCGGATAAGATCAAGACGGCCCTGCCACATACTAAAAAATGGCTGGAGCTGACAGGCCCGGTAACAGAGCGAGTTCTCAGTGAAATCCCTTCTGAGGAACCAGAAGCTCGGGAATGGATGATGGAACAGGCCAATGTTATTGAACAGCTCAAGCATCTTCTTTCCTATCCCTACATCCGTGACAGGGTTCAGTCGGATCAACTCATCCTCAGCGGATGGCATTATATCATTGAAACAGGGGAAGTTTTCATATACGACAAGACAGAAGAAGAATTCAGACTGGCAAATGGATAGTAAAAAAATATTGACATTAAATTAATTTTAATGATATGCTACAGATGTAGTATTAGGAAATAGACTAGGTAGACTGCGCGAGGTGTTCATTATGGTACGCATTCATCAAAACACACCAGCTGCAGGCTGTCCAGCTATGAGCTTCGTTTAATAGAAACGAAAATCGGTGAGCTTAATCCGGAGCTTATAGTTGTGAGTAGCCGAGCTGTCAGACAAAATTTATTTTGTGCTTTCAGCGGGCGATTGGACGTATGTTCCAGCGCCTATTTGTGATACCCAAAATCGGCTGGGCAGCAGAGTCTATCTTATGCTTAAAAATGGTCTGTTTATGGCCTTTTCTATGTGTGCGCACATTAAAGTATAAGCTCCGTAACTTTCTTGGTTACGGGGCTTTTTTATATCATTTCAAAGAATAACTAACCCTTGTCTTCCAGAAACATGGGTATTTGAGCAAAAGATAGTTTGCTCCGTATTAAGCCGGAAACTTTAATATGGAGGATAAAACTATGAGTTTACTACATTTTCACAAAATCACAAAAGAATATTCAAATCGAACGGTACTAAACGATGTCAGCCTCAGCATTGAGAAGAATGAATGCCTTGCACTCATTGGCAAAAATGGTACTGGGAAGACCACGCTTCTGCGTATTGCCATGGGGCTAGAATCTCCAGATACGGGGCGCGTCATTCGTGCACGCGGGATGAAAATCGGATACCTGTCTCAAAACAGCGACGTACTGACACACGGGTCTGAAAACGCCCTTTTCCTTCAGGACCACAAAGTCCTTGAAGATAAACTGAAGCATATGGAAAATCGCATGGCCGATCCCATGGCCTTGGAAAATCCAGAGGCCTACGACGCGCTTCTTAGAGAGTATGACATAGTCCTTCATGCCTATGAGGCTATGGACGGCTATGTCATTGAGAGTAAAATCACGAAAACCCTGCTCGGTCTTGGGCTGTCTTCCGACGCCCTCTACAGGCCCCTTGACAGTCTCAGTGGCGGCGAACGCATCCGTGTTGCACTCGCCCGCATCCTGATTCAGTCACCTGACCTGCTGATTCTGGATGAACCGACCAATCATCTTGATCTGTCTGGCATTGAGTGGCTGGAAGACTATCTTAGACGCTTTACAGGTGGTGTTCTCCTGGTTTCCCATGACAGGTACTTCCTTGACCGGGTTACCACACGCACCGCTGAGCTTGAAAACGGTCATATACTGACAAAGAGCTGCAATTACTCAAGCTTTATGGCACAAAAGGAAATCCAACGTGCTTTCTATCTGAAAGAAGGGAAGAACCTTCAAATTCGCCTACGCGACAAGAAAGCTCAGGTTCAAAAGCTGATTGGAAACAGTAAGATAAGACAGGCGAAGAGCCGCATGCACGACGTTGAGAAGCTTCAGGCTGAAATCCGGGCCCATAAGTCAGAACTCAAAAGCAGTGCACATCTTACAGCATCTTCTGGTCCAAATCTGAACTTCAAATCCCATGGACATATCAGTAAGGACATTGCCTGGGGGAAGAACATTTCGAAAAGCTTTGGGGCGCGCGGACTGTTTGAAAACATCAGCTTCAATATCTACGGCGGAGACCGCATCGGCATCATTGGTCCAAACGGCTGCGGGAAATCAACCCTGCTTAAGCTTCTAATGGGGCAAGACCAGAATTACTCTGGGGAACTTGTTCTGGGAAGCTGGCTCAACTACTGCTATCTTGGCCAAAGTGTCGATTTTCCCGATGAATCAGCCAGTATTCTGGACCACATCTGCAAAGTGGGGCCACTGGATGTCGACAGTGCCAAGCGCCATCTGTCAGATTTTCACTTCTATGCAGAACACGTGGAGACAGCGCTCTCAAGACTCAGTGGCGGCGAACGCGTCCGGGTCTATCTCGCAGAGGTCATGCTTAAGGCGCCTCATCTTCTCATACTGGATGAGCCCACCAACCACCTTGACCTCGCATCACGACAGGCCATTGAACGCGCGGTGAACCGTTTCAGGGGGACTGTAATTGCGGTTTCCCACGACCGGTATTATCTGAACACCTGTGTCCAGCGCATATTTTCTTTTGAAGGAAAGTCTCTTCAAATTTTTGAGGGCAACTATGACGCCTACAAGTCTGCCAGTATGACTGTAGCGTCCTCCGTGGATGTGAATAGCCATGATGCCTCTGCTGTATCAACCCAAGCCCGCACGGGTCCTGTTCGTGACAGGTCCAGTCAAGTCGGATCAGATGCACCCATCCTGTCGGCCATCGAAGAGGAGATTTACACAACGGAAAGCCGCATCGATGCCCTGCAGGCTAAAATTCAAGCTTTGAAGAGTACCGATCCCGCACACTATGTGGAACTGGACGCACTCCATGAGACACTCGATGAACTATACGCGGCATACGATCAATATGCATAAAATAAAAAAGAGGCACCTGACTGAAATTGACTCAGCCAGGTGCCTTCATTTTCTAATCTATAACCCTTGTTTTACTGTTTGATGAATTTTATCAGAACGTATCCGATTTTATCCTTATCCACTTCGATTTCCTCTACGCTCAGTTCAGGTTCAAATTCTTCACCGTCTACTTCGTAGCTGTCTACTTCAATATCGAATGTCTCACCGTCTTCCAGGTCTTCAAAGTATACATACTCGCCCCAATCAACGGTTTTCTCTTCAGAATCGATGGCCACCTCTGGTGTAAACAGGTCTTCATCAAATGTCGGCTTGAAAACATACACAAGCACTTTTCCTGTCTCTTCATCAAGGTCTATTTCTTCATAAGAGATTTCAATGACCTTGAGCTCTTCTGAGTCAACTGAAACTTCATCTTCATCGATAACTGCTCGGTAAAGCTTGCCATCTTCCTTGTAGGATTCTGCCTTAATCTCATAAGTCTTGTCTGCAACAAGGTCTGTAAAGAGGGCTTCTTCACCCCACTCGATTTCCTGCTCGTCATCTCCCACCGTGATTTCAGGTGTGAAGATATCATCGTCAAACTCTGGGTCTTCAAGCTGAATGATTACGGCACCTGTCTCCACCGCTTCGAAGTCCAGTGTCAGATCAAAATCTGAAGGCAGGTCTACCAGATCCTCATAGGTCTCATCTTCATCTTCGTCATCGAGCGCGTAGTCTGCCAGAATTTCAATCTCAAATGTAACAGATTCATCTTCCTCAATTGTTTGCATTTCAGATTCCGGTGTAATCAAGACTTCATCGTCATCCTGATCGACTTCAAAGTCCGCGTCGATTTCATCCACTTCCTCATCATCATCGAACTCAAAGGAAAGGGACCAGTCGTCAATATCTCTGTCGCTATTGTTTTCAATTGTGATTTCAGCTGTGTATCCGTCCGAATCGGCATCTGTCACTTCATAATAAACATGCACGCCATTTGCTCTGTAGATATAGTCCTGATCTACTGGGTCCTTGTCATTTCTGCCATCATTTCTGTCATCATCTCTGTCACGGTCATTTGGCTTTTCATAGTCATTTTCAGTCGGAGGGGCATCCTTCTTAAAGCCCGCGCCTTTCTTGTAGAAAGTCCAATATGCACTGTTTCCAGGATACTTGTCCTGTGAGGACTCATGATCCTTGGTAACAATATAGATCCCACCTCTGAATTTTACATAATCCCCTTCATGGTAGTCCTTGTTCAAATACCATCCGGGTGCAGAAGTCGCATAACTGCCTGCAGCCGTAGCCACAACCAATGTCAATGCAAACATCACGCTAAAAAATCTCTTCATGCCTTTCATAGTAATCCTCCTTTATGTAAGGGATTATCCCATTCTCTTTCGCCTTCATTTATAGAATACGAACCTGCAAAGGCAGAAAGTGGGGCATGAAGCATACTGTAATGTTTCTGTAATATTCCAGATTTATCTTTCCAGCAGCGCAATCACACGCGCAGGGGCACCATCAGACTTCTCGATCTTCATGGGGAGGCAGGCGACCTCAATATGCTTTTCAGGAAGCACTTCAAGGCCCGTCAGATTCTCAATGATGAACATGTCGCAGCCCAGCAGGATTTTATGCACAGGATATTCATCTGTATCGAGGGCATCCACCGAAATGGTATCTACCCCAACCCCTCTGACCCGTTGCTCGCACAGCCAGTTTGCCGCTTTTTTTGTCAGTACGGGATAGCCCTTCAGGTATTTGTCGGTTCCCCAGTACTTGCTCCACCCAGTCCTGAAAAATACAAACTTCACATCACTCAGCCATGGGCCAAAAGGCAATATGTCTTCAAAGCCGATCCGGTCTTCCAAATGTGTCACATCGATGATCAGGCTTTTCCCAGGAAATCTGACGGATTGAACTGATCCAGTGTCTTGCCGTTTTCACACATGTGTGCAGGCGCATCCATATGGGTCCCTGAATGTGTATATACCACAATCAGCTTCTCTGCTGCGCCGTTCTTTTCTATTGTCAGGACATCTGTGAACTTCGGTTTTTCACTGCCGGGATATACAGAAATGTCACTGTTAAGTGTATGGGTCAAATCGATAACACGCATAAATGAACCTCCTTTTATTCTCTCTACTATTATATATCCAATATCTGTCTGAAACTCCCATCTATTATTTCATCAAAATTGCTTTTGACATTCGCCCCATATGTGATATAATTCTGTGAAGTAAACAGCCACCTGGTATTAAACCTGTCCGAGAGACAGCAATAAGAGGAGGAAATAATATGAATAAAGGTTTCTTAGTACTTGAAGATGGTCGTGTGATTTCAGGCCGTACAGACCTGGCATGCAACGCTTTCGGTGAAGTTCAGCTTTCAGAGACTCAGGCCCTTCTAAATGACGGCGTTTTCACAGCTGACTCAGTGATCGCAACGGGCGATGACAGACTTCTAGGAAAAATCGTAGTGGATACGCTTCCGCTTGAATTCCATATGTACGATGTAAAAAGCGCAGTTCGCGTTTAAGATTTTCAAGGCTCCAGAACTTATAATAAAGATATACACAAAGGATCTTCCAGTCAGGAAGGTCTTTTTTTTGTCCTTCTGCTCCATGGTTTATCATTTCATTCTCATGAATTTTTAATCCGACCCTTACCGAATCTTAAAACGGTGAGCGTAGTCTAATATTAGAAAATACCAATAAGTGAAACTCGGATTACAATAAAGGAGGAAGAACCATGTCAATAGATCTGCAAACCATCGATCAACTGAGAGAACGTGCACAAGTCAGCTACACACAGGCCAAAGAAGCATTAGAGGCAACAGGTGGTGATATTCTGGAAGCCTTGATCTGGCTAGAAGAGAAAGGAAACAGGACTGGCAGTACACAAGAGCCCCATCATGACTCGGCTGACGACGGCCCTACCTATCATCACCACAGACGGACCCGTAGCGGCTTATCTGACTTTGGACGACGCCTTGAAGACGGCGTCAGAGACCTCCATCAGATGCGGTTTAAAATTCTGAAGGATGACGTTATTCTTCTCAACCTGCCGGCGACCATTGCGCTCATACTCGGCATCGTTTCAATTCCAATTTCATTGATTGCCCTTATGGCTGCGCTCCTCTTAAGATACAGAATCATTCTTGAAAAACCGGAGCCCGCAAGCAAGCCTTCAGAAGAAGAAATGCCACGTCATGACACGGCATCTCAACCGGTCGATGATGACGTAAACGTAGCACCAGACGCATCTGAAGCTTCTGAATCTGAAAACAAGAACTAAGCATTCCAAATGCTGCCATCCTGACAGATTTGCCCTTTAGTGGATCCCTGAACCGGATCCCACGAAAGGGCTTTGTCTCTTTTCAAAAATGAAATATAATGGAAACAGGATAAAGTTCGAACTAGGGGGATAATCCATGGATGACAAAATTCTAATTGTGGAAGACGATTTAAAAATTGCACGTTTCGTGGAACTGGAACTGAAGCATGAAGGCTTTACCGTCGACAAGGTTCACGATGGCAGAACAGGCCTTGAACAGGCTCTCACCGGTGATTACGGACTCATCATACTCGATATCATGCTGCCGGGACTCAACGGCATGGAAGTCTGCAGACGCATTCGAAAGGAGTCTGAAATTCCAATTATCATGCTGACTGCAAAGGATGATACCATGGACAAGGTCATGGGGCTCGACCTGGGTGCAGACGACTACATCACCAAGCCCTTCGCCATCGAGGAGCTGCTCGCACGCATACGCCGTGTCTTCAGAAGACCCCTCGTTGTCGCAAAAACCGCGCAGGAGCATACGGTTATCGAATGCGGTCCTATAAAAATAGATGTTTCTCAGCATGCTGTCTTCTTCAATGCGAACAATGTTGAGCTGACAAAGAAGGAGTATGACCTGCTTCACTATCTGGTTCAGAACAAAGGCATCGCCCTTTCCAGAGACCAGATTCTCGATGAAGTCTGGGGCTATGACTATTACGGCGACACCAACGTCGTCGATGTATATATACGCTATTTGCGAACTAAAATTGACAACGCCTACGATATCAAACTGATTCATACCATTCGCGGCGTTGGCTATCTTGTAAAAGAGGATTGTAATGCGTAAAAAGGATAAGGATTTTTACAAGTTTGAACACAAACGTTATAAAGGACCTTATAAGCAACGAAACTTCAAAAAAGCAAGCCAGACAAAATTTGATGAATCTGTGCGCCGTTTTGAAAGGAAAGCCCAGGATACCGCAGATTCCTTTGAGAACAGGGTCCGAGGAAATGTGAAGCCGTTTTTTGACGGCTTTCTGGCATGGCTTGAAAACATCAAAAGCTTTGACACCTTCCTGTCTCTCTTCCGGTTCAATATAACCTTTAAAATGACGCTGGGGTTTGCACTCTTCATGATCCAGCTCATTGTTATCGTAAACCTGGTCATATTCGGTTCACTGAAGTTTTCCCTGTATCAGGATGCCGTTGATGATTTGACCGTACGGTCCGAAGCGATTATTGAACTGGCAGATAAAAACCGAGGAGAGGAAAACCGTGTTTACTTCAACGATATTCTCGGCCTTCTCGGTGTGGACATCACCATATACAGTCAATATCTCGAACCTGTTGCAAGCTCTGTGACGCCGCTCCCGCAGTGGATTCCCGCTGAAGACCGCGAGGCCTTTTCGCCCTTCAGATATCATTTTCCAGAGCAGATATATAAGCAGTCTTGGTTTAAGGTTGACGATTCTGATTTCATCATTCTTGCATCCTACTCCATGGCAGAAGCCCAGGCGACACTTGATAGAATCACCATCGTGTCTCTATTTCTTAGCTTTATGCTGATTCTCTGGGCCATCCGGTCGTCTTCGCGTATTTCTCAAAAGCAGTTGGCGCCGCTTCACGTCATGACGACCAATGTTCAGAATATCTCCATCAACAGTCTGGACAAGCGTCTGAATGTCCGCGGTACCAAGGACGAGCTCAAGGACCTAGCCATGGTCTTCAACAAGCTAATGGATAACATTCAGCTTTCCTATGAACGCCAGCGGCAATTTGTCTCCGATGCTTCCCACGAGCTGAGAACGCCGATCGCTGTAATCAAGGGCTACGCCAATATGCTGGACAGGTGGGGCAAGGAAGACCCTGAAATTCTTGCTGAAAGTATTGATGCCATTCAGAGTGAAGCGGATAACATGCAGTCCCTTGTTGAAAGCCTCCTCTTCATCGCCAGAAACGACAAGGGAACACTTAAAATGGAGATGGACGCATTTGACCTGAGCGATCTCATGTATGAGATTGTAAAAGAAACAAGTCTCATAGATTCCTCACACAACATCGTACCCGATATTGTGGCAAGCCTGCCCTTTTACGGGTCCGGTGACAAGCTCAAGCAGGCACTACGCGTCTTCATAGACAATGCAATCAAATACACGCCGGAAGGCGGCGAAATCCGAATTCGCCTGACTTCGACAGAAAAGCAGGTTCTCATTGGCATTGAAGACAACGGTATCGGCATTTCCAGCGAAGACCTGCCGCATATTTTTGACCGTTTTTACAGGGCCGACAAATCCAGAAGCAAGCTTGCGGACTCGCCTCAGAAAACCGGCGGAACGGGTCTGGGACTAGCCATTGCGAAGATTATCGTTGAGCAGCATCGTGGCAAAATCCAAGTTGAGAGTGCGTTAAACAGCGGCACCAAGGTTTCCATACTCTTGCCAAGACGGAAAAAGGAAAGCTATCAGGAGAAAAGCCAGTCTTCCTCTGAAGAAAGTGAATAATTGCTCTGCATATTACCACGTCACCCCATCTGGGCTTGGCGTGGTTTTTTATTTTATCCTCAATATGGACACCATTATGGAGTCATTTTCATTAAGTTCACTCAATTTATATAATTCAATAATTTTCTATTTATGTAATTTTGACCCTTGTTTCACATGAAACAATTGAATTGTTTCAAATTTTTTAGTTTTCCATATTTTGTTATTTGTATTTGTTTTCGCTTCAAAATTAATAATGCGCACAATCGGTTAAAATTGCAGCCAACAATTGGCTTAGAGGCAAAATAAAAAGGATGCCCTACTGGCATCCTCAATTTTATAATTCTATGGTTTTGTAATTTTATAAAGACGGCTGACCCGGTCACGGTAGGTCATATCGATATTCAAATCAATGCCGACCTGAATTGCGTTGTTCTCAACAACCTGACGTACGGTTTCATAGGCGAGCTCCGGAAAATTGTTTTCTTTGCTCAAGTGTCCAAGCAGTACCTGATTCACACGACCCTGCTTTGCTGCTTCAACAACAAGACCCCCTGCATACTCGTTGGATATATGCCCATCTTCACTTAAGATTCTGCGTTTCAAATAGTAAGGGTATTTCCCCATTTTCAGCATCTCTTCATCGTGATTTGCCTCAATCATCAGCAGATCGCAATCACAGATTTCACGCACGATGGATTCATCTGCAACACCCAGGTCAGTCGCAACGCAGACCTTGGCCTTTTCTATGGAAAATGAAAAGCCTACAGGATCTGCCGCATCGTGTGATATGGAAAAAGGCTTAACCTCAATATCACCGATTTTAAGTGTTTCGTTGGACTTGAAGAAAATGATGCTTTCCTCATCAACTTCGCCGACACGGTGCTTCATGGCATTCCATGTCAGTTCGTTCACGTAAAGCTTAAAACCATAGCGACGCATCAGGACGCCAACACCCTTGACGTGGTCTGAATGCTCATGACTGATCAGTATGCCATGAATGACCCCTGGATCTACATCTATGTTTTCAAGCGCATTCTTAATATATTTTCCGCTGAGACCTGCATCAACCAGCAGGTGCGTCGTTTCGCTGGAAATGTATTGGCAGTTTCCACTGCTCCCACTTGCCAAGGAACAGAAATTCATCGACATTTTGAACCTCTTTCTTAATCAACCTGTGCTTCAATGTAAATGACTTCGCCGCCGCCTGTTCTGAATCTCCAGTATGGGCTTGGTTCACCCTCCTGGAAATTGATGGTCAGGATATTGGATACAAGACGGTACCCCAGGTCCATGGACTCAATGCGTACTGGTCTTTCTATTTCTTCTCGTGAGTCAATCTCTCTTAGCAGTCTAAAAAGTGCATTGGCAGGAGACTCTACCAGTTTACCAGAATCGAGGAACTTTAGCGACCCAAACCATTTTCGTCGCATTTCAATTGGTTCACCACCGAGTACGCGAACATCCATATAGGCGTTCTCGACAAAGTGGCCATTTTCGACCTGTCTGAAGGAGACGAGCACCGAACCATCCCCCTCTGCCTTGGTACTCCAGTAAGCAACAGAAGTGCTGTTGAGTCCCACATCCTCAAGAAAGGCAGCCGCCACTGCTCTTGCCGCATCTGGATCCGTTTCCACACTGCCCAGCAGGGGATTGATTTTCTTGTAGACCAGTTCCTGTTTTCCGAGAATTCGTACCTCAGCCTCTTTTGAAAGGTAGACCCCATCAATCAGACTGAAGGTATCTCCCAGAAGAAGTCTGATAATGCTGTCATCCTCATAGCTCTGATAGGTGAGCCGTATGTCTTCAAGCATCTGCTTTTTTGCCGATACTTCTGTATCAATGAATATGCCCTCAGATTCAAGAAGAGCAATAACATCGCTCAGCTGGTGCTGGGCTACTTGCGTAGCATCATTACCCGTTGTAAGGTCACCATACAGTATGAAGGCCAATATGCTGTTTGTCATGATTAAAGCGATTATCAAAATCGTTTTTGTTCGACCCCAATCCATAGGTGCACTCCTAATTCTTCTGAATTCTTAATACTCTTCCATCGTACAATCTGAACGAGTAAGTATATTCTCCAATATCAAGCTTCCATACAGGGTAGAGATACCCCTTGTTGGTTTCCAGATAATATGCGAGCTCCACGTGGGAGATATCGCTCAATATCCGTACCCAGATTTCTGAACTTGACAGGCTCATGCCTTCAGGCAGACTCTTCTCGTAGTCCCCTTCAATGATTGCGCTGTTGCGTTCCAGAACCTCATTGATGGTCAGTGCCCGCGGGTAGATATCCAACATAAAACTGTCCTTATACTTGAAAATTTTTCTTGAGAAATTGGTGACTTTGTTGCCGACGATCGTAACCTGTATGCTGTCACCCTTGATGGTCCCCTCCGCAATAATTGGAAGCTCCTTGAGCTTATAGGCGAAGTCAAAGGTATAGACCGTATTTTTGTCCGCGTCTTCCGATTTACTATAATCCGACAAATACAGACTTGCAGGCGCACCACCATATTGGTCAACATAGTCAAGCGCCAGGTTCAGCGCCGACTTGTAGCTAAGCGACTCCAGCTTGGTTCCAGATTCAAGACGCTGGGTAAATTCAATGGACCCGTCTGCCCCCAGGCGAAGCGCCTTATTGGCATAGCCATACAGGTAGATAATGGATCCGTCCACATCCTGCATTTTCTTAACGAAGTTGAACTGCTTTCCAAAGGCCTTGTTGGCATAGGATTTCAGCGCGCTGTCGTCGCTGGCCGTCACATCGACCTCAGGCGTGATATTGATAAAATCAACACGCATACTGGTAATTGGGAAAACACTGTTGTTCTCAGGTGCGTCATTTGCTTCAGTGGTTCTGCTCAAACCAAAGAGGTCTTCCACCCTTCGGTATTCTATGGTAGAAGTACGCTCGATGTCACTGATTTTTTGTGCAATTTCACTTGCCTTTGAATTTCCAGACAATCTAAAATACACATGCTCTGAATCATTCCCAAAATAGATTGCGTCAGGTACATGTGTCGAAAGTAATATTGAATTGATTTTAATGTCTTCACCAAACTGAAATACATCTAAATTAAGCATTGTCTGAATGTCGCTCATTGTCATGCTAAACGGCATCACAAAACGCACCGCACGGCCTTTTGCAAGCTCATTCCATCTCGATGGCTCAATAGATTCCAGCTGCGCCGCGTCTTGAACATCTGCAAAAGCATCGCTTAAGGAATCCATGGCAAGTCTCCATATTTTAGAATTTTCCTCCGTGTAATTCTGAGTATAAATTCCACCCCCAAAACTGAGAACAAAGCTTTGGGGGCTAAAGACTTCTTTCATATCGTATGTTTTTTCGACAATCTGCGCTTGAACAGTGCTGACTTGCCGATCCGTTGAAAGGCTTAACATGAGCTGTCCGGTTAGAACAATGCAGAGGATAAACAGCGACACCAGTGTCACTGATTTTATCGTCTCCTTATTCATATGCCCTCCCGATTTTACTCGTTTGACTCTTCACTTTTAATTTCCGGTTCTGATGCTTCCGGTTCTTCTGTCTTTGTCTTTTCAGGAACAGTGACAGTAGTATTCTGGTTGGACTCGTCCTTCAGGGTATTTCCAGGTAGAATCAAGTCCTCTTTATTTGTCGGCATTAAATCCTTGATATCTTCTTCGGTCAGCTCCTTGCTGACTTCAAACTTGATGGTATCATAAATTTCATCGGTTTCAACATCTGAGAACACCATTTTGTAGAGACCTGGTGATATTTTCTCAACGGTCTTCTGGAAAAACGTAGGAATCTCAGTGTCCATTAAGTTTTCCGGTCCAAAGATGGGAATCTCAAATATTGCCTTATATGCATTTTGTGCATTTTGAAAATCAGCCATCAGTGCTTCGGTTTTTGCAACCTCCGTCAAATAATCTGCAATGACTTCCTGATCGTCTTCATTCATTTCTTCAAGTGTGCCAAGACCTTCTTCAAATCTATCTTCAAATGCTTCATAGGCATCTTCAAGATCTTCGATTTGATCTTCAATGTCATCCTTTACGTCATTGTAGGTATTGATAATCTCCTGGCGGTCCTTTGATGAAATTCTGTCCTTTTGCAGCAGAGCTTCCGTACCATTAATGATGGAATCGCTTTTCTCATTAGAGTCAGACCCCGAAAGCTCCGGTGCCTCAGATTCAACTGCCTCTTCCACATCGGAAACAGTATCCGCATCCACGTCCAGTGTAACAATACTGCCACCACTGGCCACTTCAAAAGGTATATCCTGCGCACGTAAAATCATGTCCGACTCAGCAATGTCATCCAGCTCATCCTCATTTATTGAAGGAATCACCTTATACAGACTCATGTCAATATCCTTGTCACCATAAGCGCGGATAGCTATGACCATAGAGCCTTTGACGAAGACCTGTCGCTCCGAACCGATTTTCGGTTCGTTGATTTCTATCGTGACATCGTCAACTGGATTCAATTGTATGCTGGCAAAAGCAGCCGTTGACAGAACTGTACAAAGCAGTCCCATCACTATGAGGGAGAGTCCCTTTTTTAACATACACATCCAACTTTCCAAGTTATCTTCACTAACTATACATTCTACTTGCATACTAAATTTCAACTTCATTATACACAAGGAATATTACAGCAGTATTACATCCCTTTTAAGTGAAGATTACACAATTCGACATATTTCGACTTCGGTAATCAATTGCGGTCTTCTGGCTCTACTTCAAGTGGAATACACACAATCACCGACGTACCGGATCCAACCTTCGAATCAATCTCAATTTCACCCTGATGCAGCCCGACAATCTCTTTAGCGATGGATAGTCCCAGACCGGTTCCTCCCATGTTTCTGGATCTGGCCTTGTCTACCCTGTAAAATCTGTCAAATATGCGGCTGAGGTGCTTCTTGCTGATTCCGATGCCTGTATCATCCACTCGAATTTGCACGTACTCTCCGTCTTTGGTGATAAATGCCTTTATTCTTCCGCTTTCAGGTGTATACTTGATTGCGTTTGAAAGAACATTGAGCATGACCTGCTCAATTCTGTCATAATCGAAATAACCGACAATCTCGTCTACATCTGCAATAAGCTTGATTTCCTGCTGCTTGGCCTTGGCTGTCACTTCAACCTTCATGATGGCCTTTTTAAGAAGCATGACATAATCATGATACTCAAACTCCAGGTCAACCTTCCTTGAATCAAAGTTTGACAGCTGAAGCAGGTCGCGCACAAGACGCGTCATTCGGTCAGCCTCCGAGTTAACAACAGAAAGGAAACGTTCTGTCATTTCCCGGTCTTCGATCATGCCGTCGAGAATTGTCTCTGTATAGCTTTTGATACTGGTCAGCGGTGTTTTCAGCTCATGGGAAACGTTGGCAACAAACTCACGTCGCATGTCCTCAAGACGCTGCATTTCCGTAATATCCTGAAGCAGGAATACAAAGCCATTCTTCTCACCCTTATCATTGATATAGGGTGCGAAACTGATTTTCAGATAGCTGTTCTCAAACTTCTCCGTTACGGCACCGGTCCAGTCCGGATTGTTGAATATAATGTTATCTAGGGTCAGCCCCTGGTCAATACGCTTTGCTATTTCGTTGAAGTCGTTGTCCTCATCTGAAATGTTGAGAACATCCTTCGCACGGGGGTTGATATGAATGATTTCACCATCGCGATTGACGGCAATCAGACCATCTTCCATATGATTGATAATTGTTTCAAGCTTGCTCTTCTCTCTTGATATTTCTCGCATACTCGTATTGAGCCTGCCCGTCAGATAATTGAAGGTATCGGCAAGCTGGCCGATTTCATCGTCTGAACGAACTTGAACCACCTGATTGAAGTCCCCCTGCGCAAGCTTTGCAACACGCATGGTTACATCGTTAATTGGGTCTGTAATGGTTCTTGCAATGAAGAAGCCCAGCAGAATTGTAAAGCCGGATGACAGGACAATCGCCTGAATAATGATGACAATAGACTTGTTCAAGGTCTCAAATATTTCCCTAAGGTCAGAACGCAAATACAGCGCTCCGGTTACCTGCCCTGAATGGACTATTGGGAAAATCATATCTTTTGACCGGAAAATTGTCGTTCCGCTTTGAATATTCTCAATGGAGGAATCACTCCTGCCGTTGAGCCCAGAAAGAAGCAGGTCCAGTGTCAACACTTCGTCTGCTGAAATTCCAATATTCTCAGTTGATGTGGCTACAATTCCATTGTTGCTGCGGTCCACAACATAAATTTCCTTGCTGATTCCAACGTCCTGAATCCCGGTGATGAGATTCTGAATTTCCGCTTCATTGGACTCCAAGTCTTCATAACGCTCCAGTTTCGGCAGGACCAGCTCAGAAATCTCCGTAAGCTCCCGTGTCACATTGCCAAAATGATACTCCTGTATTGACTGTATGATAAACACGCCAGCTATAATCATCGCAATAAATACGAGCATGAAATAGATGATGATGAATTTCCATCTGATGCTCTTGAACATATTTTACTAAGTCCTCCTAAAATAATATCCTACGCCACGCTTCGTCAGAATATACCTTGGACTGCTTGAATCGTCCTCGATTTTTTCACGAAGTCTCCGAACAGTAACGTCCACTGTCCTGATATCGCCAAAGTATTCGTATCCCCAAACATCCTTGAGCAGCTGCTCACGTGAAAAGATCTGGTTCTCCTGTGTCGCAAGATATTTAAGAAGCTCGAACTCTCTTAAAGTCAGCTCAATAACGGTGCCATCCTTGCTCACTTCATAGCGGTCCAGGTCAATACTCAGATTTCCTGATTCGATAACGCTGACTTCACCCGGCTCAACCGTTCCATCCATATCAATACGTCGCAGATTGGCCTTCACACGGGCAATCAGCTCGCGCATGCCAAAGGGCTTGGTTATATAGTCATCTGCACCGAGTTCAAGACCCAGTACCTTGTCAACTTCCTCTTCCTTGGCTGTCAGCATGATGATTGGTGTAGAATGCTTCTCCCGTATTTTTCTGCACACCTGAAAACCGTCCATCTTAGGCAGCATCACGTCAAGCAGCATCAGATCAGGCAACATGCTGTCATGCATTTTGATTGCTTCTTCGCCGTCATTTGCAACGACCACAGTAAATCCTTCCTTCACAAGGTTGAATTTAATAATATCTGCAATCGGCTTTTCATCGTCAACAACTAGAATTTTCTTATCCATAGTCTCACCTCAATCGTGTTCTACGCACATTATAGCACATCGATCCTTTACCCTAATTATTAAAAAAACCGCTATGCTTCCACATAGCGGTATTTAAATACTTTCCGAATGCTTTGCACATGTCATGGGACCTTGTACAAAGTCTAGTAAGATATATATCCGGTCGGATTCACAGGTACACCATTCTTCTGAATCTCGAAGTGAAGGTGTGGTCCCGTACTTCTTCCAGTATTACCGGAAGCCGCAATCGTCTGACCCTTGAAGACCTTGTCTCCCTTTCTGACATATAGCTTGGAATTATGCGCATACAGCGTTTTCATATTCGCACCATGGTCAATGATAATACATTTCCCATATCCGCCCTTTGTACCGGAGAAGATAACTTCACCACCATCAGCTGCTGTAACGGGCGTGCCAATTGCCACACCAATATCAATACCAGTATGCTGACGTCCCCATCTCCATCCGAAGCCAGAAGTTATATAGCCACGGCTTGTTGGTTTTGCAAAGACACCTGTACCCTTTTTAGGCGGTGGATCCTTGGTACCGCGGTAAACGACCTTTGTCGTAGGTTCATCCAGGATTTCCTCACTTTGAATCACACGACCGACCTCAAGACCATTGACCTTGTAGACCTCCGCTTCAACAAACCGTTCACCCTTCTCGCCAGAAACCTTGGTACGATATTCACCCTGATACATGGATGCCGTATCTTCATATTCTATATCATATTGAATTTCGTCATTGTACTCCGCATATTCAACCGTGTAAACACTAATCAGTGGACGCGGTACGACCAGGCTGATTTGCTGCCCAATCTGAAGTCTTTCCGGAACAATCTCCGGATTTGCCTTCACAAGATCGCTTACAGGTATGCCGTATCCCTTGGCGATTACCCAGAAGTTTTCGCCCTTTTCAACGATATGACGCTTTTGCTCATTTGTTCCGCGAACGATGTACTCCAGAACCTGTTCAGAATCTACAAAGCTTTTCCACTGTCCAACCGGCATGTACTTTCTGCTAATTTCGACATTTTCCTGAAAATAGGTCCGCAGATACTCGACTTCTGCATTATCTGTATATCGGGTCTTCAAAGCATCAAGCACCGATTCGCATTCTTCTCTTGTCTGGAAATAAGCAACGAACTCGTTGTTTGCCTCGATCTCATAGCCTGCAACCGCAACTCTTGAGACACTATCCAGATTTGCAATCAGCTGATCAAGAAGCACTTCTTCTTCTGACTTGGCTTCCTCAGCAGATACACCTTGTGACTCACCCGATTGAAGCTGTGCCACAGCAGACTGCTGAACCACGGCGGATTCAGATTTCTGAGCACCCTTGGCATCTGCTACTGAACTTGCATTATGTAAACTATCCGGCATAAATGCCGCAACGGTAAATCCAACAATACCAAGAACAAGGACTGCAACACCCGCATATACAAGATGATGCTTTTCTTCCATAAACTTATTGAACTTATATTTGAAATTATATCGGTTAGAACGCGCACCTCGGTAATAGGATTTTTTGCGTTTTACCCTTTTATAGCCTGAATACAACCCGTAAAAAGGACTTGCTAAAGTCGCAATGAACCAGGCCAGTTTATCCAGAAACTGATCTTTCCAATCTTTATTTTGCATATTTAGCCCCTATTTTCATCTCTACATTTGATTATCGTCTGATATATGTATGTCATGTCAATTTCTGCGAAAGTCATAATTCCCGTATTCTACAACAGTATATCATAGATTATGTCATCTCTGAACAGCCTGAATAAAAAAAACCTTCCTATTTATATAGAGATATAGATTAGGAAGGTTCTAGTTTGCTTATTAATATTTTAATTGCCGCTCTGTATCAATTAGCCGCGGTATACCTTATCGCGAATAATTGTCTGCGAACGCTTTGGACCCACCGAAATAATCTTTACAGGCACACCTGTAAGCTCTTCAATGCGGCGTACGTATTTCTGGCAGTTTTCAGGCAGATCTTCAAACTTCTCAGCACCTGTAATGTCTTCATTCCAGCCTGGAAGCACTTCGTAAACCGGCTCACATTTTTCAAGAACAGACAGACTTGCAGGATAATCTTCAAGAATGTCATCACCGCATTTGTATGCCTTACAGATTTTCACTTCTTCAAAGCCAGTCAGAACGTCAAGGAGCATCAGCGACATCGCAGTCATACCGTTCACGCGTGCAGCGTAGTTAACGATAACTGTATCCAGCCATCCACATCTTCTAGCACGACCAGTTGTCGTACCAAACTCATGACCTTGAATACGGATTCTGTCACCCACTTCATTGTCAAGCTCAGTAACAAATGGACCCATACCCACTCTAGTCGTATACGCTTTAGTGATACCAAGCACCTCTTCAATTTTGTTCGGGCCAACGCCTGAACCAATTGCAAAACCGCCTGAAATAGGGTGTGAGCTCGTCACGTATGGGTACGTACCGAAGTCCACGTCAAGCAGTGTACCCTGTGCGCCTTCAAGCAGTACCTTTTTATCTTCATTTACAGCATCATATACAATACGTACTGTGTCTGCAATATATGGACGAAGTCTCTCCGCATAACGCTTATAGTCTGATACCATAGCGTCTGCATCCAGTGCCTCACCACCGTATACCGCTTCGATGATTTTATTCTTATGTGCTACCTGAGCACGGAGTTTTTCTTCAAATTTCTCATCCAGAAGGTCGCAGACGCGAATGCCCGAACGCTCTACCTTGTCCATGTAGCAAGGACCGATACCTTTTTTAGTCGTACCGATTTTTGCGTCACCACGTGCTTCTTCTGAAAGACGGTCAATTTCCTTATGATAAGGGAATACCAGATGCGCACGGTCGCTCAGACGGATGTGGTCTGTGTTTACACCACGTCCTTCAAGGCCGTCAAGCTCTTTTATCAGGCTTTCTGGATCTACTACAACGCCATTGCCGATGACATTGATCGTGTTTTCATATAGAACACCTGATGGAATCAGGTGTAGTGCATACTTTTCATCACCAACTACAACCGTATGGCCAGCGTTGTTTCCGCCCTGACCGCGAACAACAACATTCGCTTCACTTGCCAGATAGTCAATGACCTTGCCTTTGCCTTCGTCTCCCCATTGAGACCCTACAATTACAACAGTTGACATATATTACACCTCTCTTATCTTCCGAACTTACACATACATACTAGCAGAAGCCTTCATTCTCGTCAATCACTTTTCCGATTATTTTTTGTAAAATAAAAATACAATGTTCGCCTTTGTTCCGAACATTGTATTTTTACGCCGTATATTTAATATTTATGCATACCTTCATTCACTCTTTCTTATGAACTTTGATATGAATTTTTCTTTACTGATACTCATATAATGATAATTGACATAAAGCTTTTTGCTGTCGTGGTCGAAAAAAGGAAATCTGTTCAGGATGTCTGTTCTAAAAGCCTGCTCCTCAAATGACTCCCGGCTCACACGATCATGTTCAAACCCAATGCCTTCGTAGCAGGCAATCGCCCGAGTATTGAACTCTGAGGTCTTGAGTGTGATTGTATCGATTCGAAAGCTTCGAAACACCCTGTGCAGGTAGAGGCAGATGGCACAGGTCCCAATCCCCTGTCCAAGTACCTCCGGGTCCATGGCAATGCCCATTTCCCCTTGTTTTTTTGACCACTTGACGTTTTTCAGGGTAATATAGCCGACAACACGGCCCTTATATACAATCGCAAAAATCCACCGTTTCATAAACCGCTTTTTCGCCCTGTACCAGGCCTCTAAATCCGAGGTGCTGGAATAGGGAAAATTATAGTGGTAAAAGCGTGGATCATCATGCTTGCCCCACTTCATTAGCGCGAATGTGTCCTTGTATTTAAAACGTCGAAGACGAATGTTCGCCTGTTCCATACTGTCACCTACTCGACATATCCCCGTTCAATATTGACGAATTTCGTAAACTGTCCAAGCCATGTAAGTTCTACGGTTCCTGTCTCACCATTTCTCTGTTTTGCAATTATGACCTCGCCGATTCCCTTCTTTTCAGACTCAGGGAAGTAATACTCGTCACGATAAAGGAACATAACCACGTCGGCATCCTGCTCGATGGCACCGGATTCACGCAGGTCAGATAGTATAGGTCTGTGGTCTGCACGCAGCTCTGGCGCACGCGAAAGCTGAGAAAGTGCTACCACAGGGCAATTCAGCTCTCTTGCAAGTCCCTTTAGACCACGAGAGATGTTGGAAATTTCCTGTTGTCTCGATTCGATACCCGCACCGCCCGACATAAGCTGGAGGTAGTCAATCATGACCATATCCAGACCGTGCTCCATTTTAAGCCGTCTGCATTTTGCACGAACCTCCATAACAGTTACGGCAGGCGTATCATCAATAAAGATTTTTGCATTGGATAGCGTGCTCATGCCTTTTGTCAGGTCGATCCAGTCCTGCTCCTCCAAATCCCCATTACGGATTTTACCCAGAGGGATGTGGGCTTCGGAACTGAGCAGACGCTGAACGAGCTGCTCCTTTGACATCTCGAGACTGAATATCGCCACACAGCCTTCACCTTTAAGAGCGGCATTATGGCAAAGGTTCAGGGAGAAAGCGGTCTTGCCCATAGAAGGTCTCGCTGCGACCAGAATCATGTCAGAGCGCTGAAAACCACTGGTTTTGGAATCCAGGTCTATGAAGCCTGTCGTGATTCCTGTCAGTCCGCCTTCGTGTTCATACATCCGCTCAATTTCTTCATAGGCATTTACGAGAACCTCACGGATTGCGGTCATACCTTCCCGGTTCTGCTTCTGTGAAATATCAAAAATGGATTTTTCCGCCTGATCCAGTACCAGGGCTGCGTCCTGCGTTTCATATCCATATTCGATAATCTCTGATGAAGCCTTGATCAGCCTGCGCAGCGTGGACTTCTCATCGATTATTTTCGCGTAATAACGCGCGTTCGTCGTAACGACCCCTGCGCTGGTTAGATCTGCCAAATAGGCCATTCCACCCGTTTCCTCAAGCTTACCCTTCAGAATAAGCTGATCGGATACAGTAACAAGGTCTACCGGTTCATTTTTGTTATACAAGTCAATAATGGCACCGAAGATTTCCTTGTGCGCCTCCCTGTAAAAGTCATCTGTTTTTATAACATCAGTAACCTCAGTAATGGCATCCTTATCAAGAATCATCGCGCCAAGCACGGATTGTTCCGCCTCAATGCTGTGTGGAGGCACCTTGCCCATGAATTCCATTGTCCGATTCCTTTCCATATGTCTCAATTTCACTTGTTTGATTGTCTATTCAGCGACTTTCCACTTGCTTTTCAAAGGTCTTGTCTGACTCAAAAAATAAGTGTATCGGTGTGTACGTCGCCCCATGACGCGCTCAAGGCGCTTAACGAACCCTTCAATACGGCGCACCTCTACCTGCTCAAAACTACGATTGCTGTAGAGTGCAGTTTCAGTCCAGTTTATTATATCACAAGAATTCAGACCCGCCGCATTATCCTTAAATAGAAGTGCCTGAACACGCCTGTCATCCCGATGCCTTTCAAAATAGAGTGCAACCTTCTCAGCAGGCGAACTTGAAACAGGCATATCTTCCATAGAAACATCCAAAAGGGACTCCATATAGTAGACCCATCGAACGGCCCGCCTCCTGTCACTTGCGTTTTCAAAATACGCCTTCACACGCATATAAAGAACTCCCATATAAAGTACACTGCACATAAGAACAACCAATAAAATACTTACAGCAGTACCCGTCTCAGTAGATTCCATTTCCGAGTCAGGAGCATACTCCCCAAAGGCCTCTTCAAGAAGTCCTTCCTTTGCCGAAAGCACATCATCTAGGTCCTGAACCGTCCGTGCAGACAAAATCTCCTGGTCATTTGATTCCGCTTCACCTGCTATGGGCCTTGAAGCCGCATAAGCCGGTGTGCCTTCAAAAATCATCCAGCCTTGTCCGTCAATATAGGCTTCGACCCACGCATGAGCCCGGTCAGCCCGAACCGCATAAGCACCGTCATCCTCACGCTGAGCAGGCAGGACAAACCCTTCAACATAGCGCGTTGGCACACCAGCCGCACGTCCCATGGTAGCCAGAGCGCTGGCAAAATAGGTGCAGTATCCACGCTTCTCTTCCTTCAAGAAATAAGAGACAAACTCAGCATCATCCGGCAGAATGCTCGGCTTCAAGTCGTATTTGAAATTGCTTCGAAGATAGGTCTGAAGGGCATCCATTTTCTCGTAATCCGTACTCAACCCTTGCGTCAGATCAATAGCACGGTTCGCGATTTCCCGGTCATAGACCTCTGGAAGCTGCAGATAGATTTCGCGGTCTATCAATGAGCCGCTCTTACCAGACACCTGAACCGTATACACATCCAGCGCGCCTTCCAGTGAAGCTCGCTTGTAGTACATGATTCCATCTGGATTCGTATAGACCCTGGACAGCTCCAGCTCTACGCCGCCGACACCCAGCGGTGCGAAAATCGTACGCGTATGTATCCCTTCTGGAATAATCGTAACGGCGTCAAGTCCCCCGCCGCTCGACATATAGGAACCCATATTTCTGTAGCTGGTATGGTCACTGGTCCAAGTCGACCCACTGTAATTTGTAAGAACCCGCCCCCGCAGGTATAAGCCTGGCTTCTGAGACCAGACCCGCAACAGCACCGGATTCTTGCTTAAATCGACGGGACCACCCAGTTTCTCAAAGGGTTGATAGACCGTTTGATCGAAGGTGAAGATATTCATGCTTTCACGTTTGTATCCAGTCCGCATATCTGTCACGTTTGGAACATGCTCCCCCAGAGCCTGATTCAATCTTTCAATCGGTAGAGCCGCAAGAAGTATTCTACTGGTCATAAGAATCATCAGACTGACACCGATCAAGTAAACGCCGTAGGAAAGCATTTTGAAATGGGTACTGCCAATCCCTTCAGCCTTGGCTTGTCGCTGGGATACTTCCTGCATGTAATCTCCTGCTATGAGCACAAATGCCATGAAATAAAGTGCGAATATCGACTGTATATGCGCTGCGTAGTGAAACCACTGATGTATAAACAGCAGAATAGGAACCATAAAAACACTGTAGTGCGTACGTTTTAAAAGCAGGCGGTAGGTCACCAAGGAAATAATCACCACCAGCATCAAAATCAAACGCATATCATACGCAGCACTTGTAAAAATCCTGTTCTGCCCCTGGACGGCAACCTCAACACAGTAAGAAAGAAAATCCGACCACCGGTTCATCTGAAAGACCCTGGCGGTTACGGATGAAAATCCATGCAGGCTCTTTAAATAGAAGGGAACATGTGCAGACCAGTGCATGAAGATGCGGTCAGGAAAACCCGAGACCATCCATAAGCCAGCAAGAAGGAGCACAGCACCAGATACGCGCCGGTATAATGTCTGGACATAAAGAGAGCACCAAATGACCCATACAGCCAAAGCTGCCCACAAAATGTTGACATCCAGTCCAACAGCACCGCACATCAGCAAAAGAAGCGCCTCTGTAAAAAGCAGGCCCGCTATGAAATTAATATGACTTAACCTGATATTCACCTTGCGCCTCCAAAACAGACCTGATTGCTTTCCTGTCCTCAATATAGTAGGTTTTCACCCCTCTGTCCCGCAAAATTTCCACTTCCTTATAGCTTGAATCCGCTTCCCTACCGAATAGTATAAGTATGACTTCAAGCTGTTTTTCAGATAAGCCCAAAAGGGTGTAAAACAGACCTTCATCTAGAACGCTGGTCACAGCAAGTATCGTCGATCCATAGTAGAGCTTTGACGCTTCTGCCTGTAAAAATGCTTTAAAGAGCTGGTCACCCGTAGGCATAAATCCCGTGAACAGATTCAGCATGGGCTCAAAGCTTTCAAGTGATATGCCTGTCAGAACAGGATGTTGTCTGGTACTTGCCGTCACAGTGACCGATATTCCCCGACTCAGGAGGTATTTGACCACGGATATGCCTGCTTCCACAAGTCCGTCCTGTACTGCCATGTCTTCTGAATATAAGCCTCCGCCATAGCCATTGATAAGCATATAGGCCTTTGAATCGGCTGAAAGTTCATACTCCTTTACAAAGGGATTTTCTGACTTTGCAGAAAGCTTCCAGTGTATTTTCTTTACTGAGTCGCCCACCTGATAGGGCCTGACCCGTCTAATATTCGTATAGTCCTCATGCGTCACATAAGGTACATCTATCCGTCCAAAAAACTCTTTTGCCGGCATTTTAAAATATTCCAGATTATGAACCCGCGGATACACCGTAAACTCAATTGCCTTATCGAGTACTACTTCGCGGCTGAAAATCCCAAAAGGGTCTCTCAGCTCGACCACCAGTTTTCCCAGTGTATAAAAGCCGCGATTTCTACAAACGACATTCCTGCGTATGGTAATCATCTGATAGGGGGCAAAAAATGCCGACTCTGACTTGAACTCCATATCGCCCAGCCGCCTTGATACAAGAAAGGTCATCAGGCCATATGCGATAGGAATTACGGACATGTTTGTGATTTTGTATTCCACATGAACTGAGTCTCCCGCTGTGACTGTTTTGTTGCTTATATTGAAGGAGAGATAGAGCTTACGGCTGTTCCAGTAGACCGCAAAGTAACTCCCCATATAGACAACGACCAGCGTCAAGGCAATATGGTAAATGAAACGCCCGCCTGTAAAGACAGCGAGCACAGACACCGCCAGTAGACACGCTTCATAGATCCTTCTATTCGTCATAACCCGTCACCTTTGGAATGCCTGTGATCAATAGGATGTCCTCAACGATGTCACGTCCCCTGCGTCCCGTATAGCTGACCTCGGGCTTTATGATGATTCTATGGGCAAGGACATCAGAAGCAAGGGATTTCACGTCTTCGGGAAGAACATACCGTCTGTTGTGAATATAGGCATGCGCCTTTGCAGCCGCCAGTAGTCCCACAGCCGCTCTTGGACTGCACCCGAGCAGAACTTCGTCTGACTCCCGTGTCTTTCTAACTATATCTACAATATAGGCCCCGATGGAATCATCTGCATGGACTTGACGCACCTGCGCCTGCATCTTCATAACATCCGCCTCTGTCGCAACCGCTTTAAGCTTGTCCATGTCTGAACGCGTCCCCATGCGCCCAACGATGTTCATCTCATCCTTGCGCTCAGGATATCCAATTTTGATTTTCATTAAAAAACGGTCAAGCTGGGCCTCGGGAAGTGGAAAGGTCCCCTCGTACTCAATGGGGTTTTGAGTCGCCACCACCATAAATGGGCCCTGAAAGGCAAAGGTCTTGCCGTCCATAGTAACCTGATGCTCCTCCATGACTTCCAGCAGGCTTGACTGCGTCTTGGGAGAAGCCCTGTTGATTTCGTCGGCGAGAACAATCTGACTGAAAACCGGTCCCTTTCTAAACTCAAACGCATAGGTATCACGCCTGTAGACAGATACACCCAATATGTCTGAAGGCAGAAGGTCTGGTGTGAACTGAATCCTGCTGAAGCTTAAATCCATGGATTTCGCGAGAGCTTTTGCGGCTGTGGTCTTTCCAACACCCGGTACATCTTCTATAAGAACATGTCCTTCTGCAAGCAGCGCTGTCAAAATACGCTCCAGCACCGCCTCTTTCCCGACGATAACCGATTTCATGCTCTCAATAAGCTTATTGTGCATTGTACTCCCCCTGACATAGCTCTTTATTTTCAGAATTTTCTATACATGACTTGTCCTAATAAATTCTACATACGCCAATCTGTGTCCTTTTGCTCAGACTTTACATTTTCGTAATGACCCATATAAAAAGACCTCTCAATGGATTGAGAGGTCTCTTCTTAACTATTTAATCGTGCTATAAATATACCCGTCTATTTCTGCTCAGAAACGTAGATTTCAAGCTTTGCAGTAACACGCGGATGAACTTTTATTTCTGCATTGAAGGTGCCAAGCATCTTGATTTGGTCCATTTTGACCTTTTTCTTGTCGACCTCAATACCATGCTGCTGTTTCAGCATGCTTGCAACATCCTTGTTTGTAATAGAACCAAACAGCTTGCTGCCTTCGCCGGATTTAGCCTGGAAAGTCACCTTAAGTGCCTCGATTTTAGCCTTCAGCTCCTTTGCTTCTGCTAGAATCTCAGCATTTCTCTTGTCTTCGGAAGCTTTCTGATGCTTCACTTCATTGACACTACCAGCTGTTGCTTCTTTCGCAAGGCCGCGCGGCATAAGAAAGTTTCTTCCGTGGCCGTCGCTCACATCAACAACGTCCCCTTTTTTTCCTGTTCCCTTTACATCTTTAAGTAGTACAACTTTCATATTACTCACCTTCCTCATCAAAATATTCCTGAACTGCTCCGAGAAGCATCTCTTTAACTTCTTCAATATCCTTGCCCTTGAACTGTGCACCTGCAACAGAGAGGTGTCCACCGCCGCCAAGCTTCTCGAGAATCACCTGAACATTGGTGTCTCCAAGGCTTCGACCGCTGATGAAGACCATGTCCTCACCCTTTTTACCAATAACAAACGAAGTCGATATACCGCGTATGTTCAGCAGGTCATCTGCCCCCTGTGCCGCTACAAGCTGTGCATTTGGCAAGTCTTCATCGTATACGGAAATCGCAACATCATTATCATAGATCTTAGCGTTTCTAACAATGTTAGACTTGTTGATGAATGTGCTCAGATCATCTTGGAACAGCTGCCTTACTACAGTTGTGTCCGCCCCGAATCGGCGCAGAATAGACGCGGCTTCAAAAGTCCTTACGCCTGTTTTAAATGTGAAATTCTTCGTATCGACTGTAATGCCTGCGAGGAGGGCTTCCGCCTCATGCTTGTCAAGACGCATGTTGTTCTCCATATACTGCAGAATTTCAGTGACAAGTTCACTTGTCGACGAAGCATAGGGCTCCGTATATTTCAGCACTGCGTTATCTATGAACTCCGTACCGCGCCTGTGGTGGTCAAGAAGTACAATCTGAACACCCGATTCAAGCAGTTCCGGAGCCTCTGTGAAGGAAGGACGATGTGTATCGACAACGACAAGGAGAGAGTCCTCCGTCATCATTTCAATCGCTTCTTCCGTGCTGATAAAGTGATAGGTGCTGTTGTCCTTAAATACATTATGGACATTATAGATTGAGTCATTTACCTCATTGAGAACAATGTAGGCATCCTTGCCCCTGTTGAGTACCGCGCGATAAACGCCAATAGCCGATCCGTAGGCATCCATGTCCGGGTTCTTGTGTCCCATTATGAAGACGCTGGAGCTGTCATCAATCAGTGGTCTGAATGCATGGGCGATAACCCTTGCCTTGACTCGATTTCGTTTTTCAACGGCTTTTGTTTTTCCACCATAGAACTCGTAGTTGCCTTGCTTTCTAACAACGGCCTGATCGCCACCGCGACCTAGCGCAAGCTCAAGCGATGAAAAGGCGTTCTCTTCAAGCTGAGAAAGATTTTTTCCACTTGTCCCTATGCCCATGCTCAGGGTTACGGGAATCTTATTGCCAGCTTCAATTTCACGCACGTCATCCAGAATGGCAAAACGCTTTTGCTCTAAATTCTCCAGGTACTTATTCGAAAAGACAACAAGATACTTGTCCGATGTATAGCGTTTTATAAGAGCATTCATCCGGGTTCCCCAGAGATTGATCCGCTTCTCAATTTCCGAGCGGACAACCGGACGGTTTTCCTCTTTGGTCTCATTCATGACATCATCAAGGTTGTCCACCTGAATCAGAGCAACAATCGGCTTCTCATCATTATGCTTGTCATTGAGAAGGAAGTAATTGGTCTGATCAATCCAGTAAAGCATCATGATATAGCGTTCTTCGCCCTTCTCGCCGATTTTAACGACATTTGAAAGAACTCTATAGACACTCTCGCCAATCTTGATATTTGTAGCATCTTCCCCGCGAAGAAGGTTGTCAAACTCAATCGCAGACACCACCTTGTCGATTTCAAATCCAAGAAGGTCCTTCTGATCGACCATATCTGTAAACTTGCTGTTATACCAGCTGATCTTACCATCCAAATCCACAAGCGTCAGCGGAATAGGCAGGTTAAGAATGGCATAGCGTGCTGCAGAATCTATGTCGCTCGAAAGGGTTTCTATATAATTTTGCCATCTCTTGTTCTTCTGTCTGCTTGAACGCCAGTTATAATAAACCAGATAGAGTATCATAAACGAGCCCATGATTCCCAAAAACGGCTCGTAAAGCGCAACAATCAGCACTAGAAAGAAAATGATCCATAAGTAAATGCGGGTGTCATTCTTAAACAGTTTTGAGAATTTATTATTCCCCATGTAATCACCTCTAGGCGTTTGACCGCATTCGGCCCCTCAGATTAATAATCGTTTCAAGCATGCCCAGCACAAAGAGTGGAAACTGAAGCATACTGTAGAACAAAATACCGCCAACCGACAGTGCCACAACGGCAGCTCTCGGAAACTTTTGCCGGTACATGAAGAAAACAGCCACGGCCGCACCTTGGATTGAAAATACCAGCACAACCACCAGCATGACATTTATAAAGAGAGCATCTGAATTTCCAAGTCCCATTACACCTGATAACCATGATAAAAGCATCATAATCATCGAACCCAGAAAAACATTCTTCGGCAACTCGAAATCACGGAACTTTCCGGCCTCAGGCACCTCATACCGAATCCTTTTAAGGCCCTTGGTAATGGCCCAGTGATTGAGGATGGCTGTGAACATGCCAGACATAATCAATATGAAAGGCAGCATGTTTTTCATTTGCACTGTCAAAAGGTCCATTTGCTTGCCCAGGTCCGTTGCAATTGTAGGATCAAGATCAGCAGCACTGATCATAGCCTTGGTCTCTTCAATTGCCTCAGTGAAAATCTGAGTAAGGCCAACTCCTGTCAAGAGCTCTGTAAATGCAAAAATTACGACACTGCTCAGTGCTGCACCGATGGCGCCCAGAAGAATCACCTGACTCGCCTTGAGCTTCTGCCGGATCCCTTCCCCCATGAAGGCTGCAATAATGCCGCCATAGGCCAGGGTCATGAAGGCTTCAACAGGAAAGCCCAGTATGAAGCTGATAATGCTTGATACACAGACAGAAAGCACGCCGTAGTGTCTGCCTCTGCGAATCCAGACCACGGCAAACATGGCTGGCATGAAGGCCGTCAAATACCCAATGAAGGGAATGTATCCAATCGTCAAAACAATAATGGTCACAATCAGGGCAACCAGTGCCGACTCCACCATTGCGGAAGTACTTCGTTCATATTTCAAGGAAATTCACTCCTATTCAATCTAATTCTTTGTCTATTATACAATACATGGATTGAAAATGCACAAAACATCCAATCTAAATGTAAAAACACGCGCAATTCAAAGCTTGAAGCAATGGCACAGGCTATCGCATACAGAGCTATGCTCTCGCTTCAGGCTTTGCCCTCGGGCACCTTTTGCACAATTAAACCCAGTGATTTCAAGATATAAAAAGGACGCCTTTGCCAGCTGAGCACCCTCCTTAATTCGGACAAGGGGAACCCCTTGTCAATCCTTGATTTTTTTAATTGTCTAGAAAATTTCATTTCCTAGACAATTAAAAAAAGGAGATACACATGTATCTCCTTTTGGTAATCCTATTCGTTTACGAATGGTAGAAGTGCAACGATACGAGCACGCTTAACTGCAGTAGTTAGAGCACGCTGGTGCTTTGCACAGTTACCTGTTACACGACGAGGCAAAATTTTACCACGCTCAGTTAGGTAACGCTTTAGTTTACCAGTATCTTTGTAATCAATCTCTGTTACTTTATCAGCACAGAATTGGCAATACTTTCTTTTTCTACGTTTTCTAAAAGCCATCTTATTTCCCTCCTTCTAGAATGGAATATCGTCGTCATCTTCGATCGCCTGGAAATCTGATGTATCCATGCCGCCTAGGCTGAATTCATCACTTTGACCAGATTGACGGTTGTCTGTACGGCTGCCGATAAATTCGATATTACTCGCAACAACATCTGTCGTATAGCGCGTTTCGCCACTTTGAGTCTTGTACTGTCCAGTGTTGATAGAACCCTGTACAGCAGCTTGTGACCCTTTTGTCAGATAGTTTGCGCAAAGTTCAGCTGTCTTGCCCCAAGCAACCACACGGATGAAATCCGCTGTCGGTTTTCCTTGAGCTTGCAGTTCAGCCTTCTTATCTCTCGACATACCTTTGTCTACAGCTAATGTGAAGTTTGCTACAGCACGTCCGCTGCCAGCTATAAAACGGAGTTCTGGATCTCTTACGAGTCTGCCTATTAAAACTACGTGATTCATTAAACTCCTCCTTTATACTGTTTGCAATTATGCATCTTTGCGAGTTACCATGAAACGCATTACTGCGTCGCTGATACGGAAGTTACGCTCAAGCTCGGCTGGTAGATCAGCAGCTGCATTGAAGTCTACTAGTACGTAGTAACCTTCTTTTAGCTTTTCGATTTCGTAAGCCAGCCTCTTGTTGCCCCACTCGTCAACATTTAGCACTTCACCGTCAGATTCAATGATTGACTTGAATTTTTCGATGGCTTCCGCTCTCTTCTCTTCTTCCATGTTTGGCTTAAGGATAAATAGAGCTTCATACTTGTTCATTTTGACACCTCCCTATGGTCTATTATGGCCCTGTCACCTGACAGAGCAGGAAGTAAAGTGGACATATAAATCCACACTACGACGAAGAGTATATCATCCCCCTGCAAAAACATCAAGAACTTTTTAATCATATTAATTAATTATTATATAAAAATATTTTTGTAATCTTGTATACACAAGTGAATTCACATATTATGTCCCTATGAATGCGTAATAACCGCATTGATACGTTTTATGAATCGAATGCATTGCTAGTCATTCGATTCCATATAAATTCCCGTAATCCCCATTGTCAGGGCGGCAGAGATACCTCTGCCGATTTTTTTGCGTAAAAGACAAAGAAATGCAAAAAATAACAAACAACTCCCTTATTGCGCTCGCGCAGAATAAGGGAGTTGTTTGTTATTTTTTATATGGCGCGTCTAGCGACATGAGCGACCGGCAGGTTGCTCTGTGCGTTTCTGTTCTAAACTATAAGCTAATATAACCACAAAACCCAATTGCGCTCGCGCAAAACAAGGTGTTTGTTTGTTGCTTTTTATATGGCGCGTCTAGCGACATGAGCGACCGGCAGGTTGCTCTGTGCGTTTCTGTTCTAAACTATAAGCTAATATAACCACAAAACCCAATTGCGCTCGCGCAAAACAAGGTGTTTGTTTGTTGCTTTTTATATGGCGCGTCTAGCGACATGAGCGACCGGCAGGTTGCTCTGTGCGTTTCTGATTAAGTTGTTTTCAGCCCTACTTCTTAATCTCCGCATGCAGGAGCTGCCCTAAGCGCGTGATGCCTTCCACGATTTTTTCTTCACTCATATTGGAATAATTGAGACGCATGGTGTTTTCCTTGTTCCCGCTTGGATGGAAAGATCCGCCTGGTACAAAGGCCACCTTCTTCTCAACAGCTTTCACCATGAGTTCCTTAGTATTGATATAGTCCGGCAGCTCGACCCAAGTGAACAGGCCACCGCTTGGATATGTATATTTGGCTTCTTTAGGGAATTCCTTCTTGATTGTATCCATCATAAGGTCGCGGCGCTTCTTGTAAACGGCTTTGATCTTATCGATATGTGCATCCAAATCATACTCATCCAGGAAGAGACTGAGTTCTCTTTGTGCCATTGAGCTCGTTTGAAGATCGGAACCCTGCTTGACGAAAATGAACTTTTCAAGTAGGTCAGGCTCTGCATTTACCCAACCAAGACGCATGCCCGGACAGAATGTCTTTGAGAATGTGCCTAGGAAAATAACGCGTCCATCCTTATCCATCGAGCGCAGTGATGGCGGAATTTCACCTTCAAAGCGGAGTTCGCCATATGGGTTGTCTTCAACAATTGGCAAATCATATTGTGCTGCAATTTTAAGAAGACCCTCTCTGCGTTCAACTGACCAGGTGCGACCAGATGGATTCTGGAAGTCTGGTATAACATAAATCATCTTAACCTTGTCCGTCTTAGCCAGCTTGGCTTCAAGGTCTTCCATAATCATGCCATCGTCATCTGTCTCAATTTCAAGGAACTTGCACTCGTAAGCCTTGAATGCATTGATTGCGCCCAAATAGCTAGGACTCTCACATACGACCACATCATCCGGGTCTAGAAAAATCTTTCCCGCAAAATCGAGCCCCTGCTGGGAACCGCTGATAACAAGAACATCATCTGCCCGCGTCTCAACACCGATTTTTGCCATGCGTTCCACAATTTTTTCACGAAGCGGCCTGTAGCCTTCCGTCGTACTGTACTGCAGCGCTTCAACGCCCATCTCTTCAAGCACTCTTACAGAAATCTTTTTCATTTCCTCAACTGGAAACAGCTCTGGTGCAGGTAGACCACCGGCAAAAGAAATAATCTCAGGCTGCAGTGTCAGTTTTAGAATTTCACGTATTTCAGATGCCCCCATCTGTTCCATACGGCTTGCAAATTGAATACCCATTTCAAAAGCACCTCCATATATACATTGAAATAATTCTTCTATCTAATACTGATTATACTAAAAACCATGCCCTAGGGACATGGTTTCCAGCAAATAACGCTCGCAAACGTTTGTCAATTCAGTTTTTTCTGACACTTTTCACAGTTTCAGCCTTATTCAGGTCGTACAACCTTTCGAATGCGCTTTTCAAGCTTTGGGCGTTCAATCCACAACTGCTTTTCACAGGTTGTGCACTTGATTCTGAAATCCATGCCGACGCGCAGTATTTCAAAAGTATTCCCGCCGCAAGGATGGTTCTTCTTTGTTTCCACCACATCGCCTACTCGCAGATCCATTGGCATGATTATCCCTCCCAGCTTACTTCATTCACCTGACGGACATCGTCTTTGGTTTCAAACGCAAACAGCCTCTTGCTGTCCGTTCCCAGTTCAGATACCACTTCTCTGATTGTCGTCAGCTCTTCGACCTTAAATTTCAGAGATAAACCACAGCTTGCTGTGATTTCCCTTGGTGTCGGAATCAGTTCCACATCCAAGACCTTTTTCACTGCCTTTTCAGTTCTTATCGCATCGTGTGTCGATTCAAAGACAATCACACAAAAATCGTTTTTCTTCATTAGATCCACCTAAAACATTATTGTATTCTTAGCACCATTCATAGTTTCAGCAATCGTGTACATGTTCGATACGCCACCCACACTCAGCTTGTCCTTCACATTGTAATAATCCAGACATGTGCCACAAGACAGAATCTCTACCCCTTTGGATTCCAGTTCTCTCAGGTTTTCAAGAACAGGAGACCCCTCTACAGTAAGATTCACACCGCCATTTAGGAATATAATCGCCTTGGGATAAGGTTCAAGCTCTGTAAGCGTATAGAAGTAACCCCTCACGAGCACCTCGCCAAGCTCATCGTTGCCCTCACCCATCTTATCCTTGCCAAATACGATTACAAGATCATTCAGGACCGGTTTCTCTTTTCCGAGAATTTCAGGCCCCATTTCCTCGCCTTTAAATATATCTATGTAAAAATTTCCATCTTTCGAAGAAACGTTAAAATGCAAATTCATACTTTTTGCCAGCTTCGATACATTTTCCTTTGCTATCTCGTTGTCTACCACCGTCACAACGCTACCTTCCTTGAGATTCTCAAGAGCCTTCTTCGTTTGAATTACAGGTTTTGGACAATCCAGTCCTCTTGCATCCACTTCCACTCTCATAGCTTCCTCCTTACTAAATCAAAAATATATCCATCAGTAACAGCAATATATTGTTATTGTAAAAATAAACACCTATCTGCGAGGCATTTATTGTCTCAATCAAATCAAACTGCGGTACAATCGGTGCTGCAAATGTGATGACAGTCATAATGAGAAATATAAAGAAACACGCTTTTACAAGACCAAACATCAGTCCGCCCAGCTTGTTCACCTGCTTGATAATGGGAACCTCTGTCGCCGCGTCCAGTATCACGCCAATCAGCTTAACAACAAATATCACTGCTAAAACAATCAAAAAGAAGCTGACTGCATTCAGCACACCCCTTGAAATCATATCGGCAAGGCCCTCAACGGCATTTTGCTGTGTTGCTGCAATATCCACGCTGCCTGCAAATGATGCCACCTTGTCTGAAATATCGAGGGGTAGATTCAATTGACTCAGCACTGCCTCACTCTTGAGTACCTCGGATAGATCTGTACTGTATCCGGTATTGATGGCTGACTGGAGCTGTGCATTCCCATTAAAGCTTGTAAGGATTGCTTCACTCATGTTCGTCTTGAGATCACCAAACCATTTGACATTGTCAAGGAGCCAGTCCGCTGTGCTCACATAATAGAATTTTGCAATGATAAATGCGGCGATATATCCGATAATGCCGACTACAGAGCGTACAAGCCCCTTTATCCAGCCCTCAATCATCATCAATAGCGCTATCACAGCAATCGCAATATCCACATAATTATACATGGCAGCCTCCTGCTAGTTCATCTTCATAATATCCAGGCGATCTCCAAACTCTACGCTCAGGTGCTTTGCATCCAGAAAATCAAATTGTCTGAGGTTTCCACCTGTATCCAGTATCGATTCCATATTTCCTTTTTCTGAAAGTATATACAGTCTATCCGCTGTGGCGAACACAGTTCTTCCATCACATCTTTTCATGCTCTCTATGTCGAAATCCAGCGGCAGCTCATGAAGTTTCTCTCCGTCCTTCACATATTCCAGCACGTTTTCCGGACGTGGATCCGTCAAATCCGCACCGGATTTGATCAGGTTAAGCACCGTAGTTCCATCCTCAGAAACAATGGCTTTCTTAATCGCACGGTCAACATTGTACTCCCACTGAAGCTCGTTTGAAATGTTATAGGCAAAAACCTGTTCATCTGTCACACCAATCATCGTATCGCCAACGACTGCAAGATCCAGTATGATCTTATTCTTCAGATTGATTGCACCAATGGCCTGTCCATCCAATCCGTAAGTCAGTATCTGACTGTGGTAGGTTTCATCTTCAAGTCGGAACATGGTCACGGCCACCAGACTGGCAGTCTTCGACACATCCAGATCGAGAAGCTCTCCGTCCGGCATTGGAATTCGTGCATAGCTTTCCAAATCACCATCGAAAATGAAGAGTTCATTTTTCTCCACCATCTGACAGACCAGATAGTCTGCAGACGGGTGCAGCATGGTCTTGACTTGACCAATTCCAAATCGCTTTGCCTTGATTTCGCCTTCAGCAGAGAGAAGAAATAAATCTCCTGCTGTCGGTTCTACGACTGCAATGGAATCCGCATTGCCATCAATCATCACTTGCTTACCATGAAGCGGCTTTTCCCAAACAGGCTGAGCCGATTCATCGAAAAGCTTCAGCTGTCCATCGCCACTCTTGAGTACAAAGCCATCTCCAATATAAAAAGAGGTCTGATCCTCATAGCCAACCTTATAATCCGACGCGATGCTGCCGACGGTTCCCGATCCACCCGATGACATATCCCATGCACTGCCTGCAATTGCTTCAAAGCGAAAAACCACAAAAGCAGTTATGAGGAGTACCGTCCATGAGAACAATACGACACCGGCAGGCTTTTTGCGCCTTTTCCTTTTACTTTTTTTAGCCAATTTGCTTCCCCCAAAACTTTCAACATTCATTTATGCACTTACATATATTGTACATGGAATTATGAGTGGTTACAATAAAAGTCAAATTACGAAAACACGACCATCCCAGCCTTCAAGTTTTCTCTTCAGCACATTGGAATAGCGCTGTGTCTCTGCCGTATCATTCTTTGTAAAGAGACAGACACGCTTCATCGCTGGACTCGTCCCCTTGAAGAGTCCGCACCTGTGTTTGACAAGATTCACGACTGCATCCGGCGTAACGGCATCTCCCATATGTATTCCCGTCACGTCTAAAAAACGTTCAAGTCTGTGCACATAAAGGGCAGTCGCCGATTTCCCAAGGGCATCCAGCCCAACAAGGCCGATCACGTGTGTCGTGCCTTCAGCAATGACAGGCTCATGGTCAGCAGGTGCCTTAATCGGCTTTCTCTTTGATCCGTCCGCTTCGTAAATCACCACATCGTATGACCGTCTGGAAATTGAACCTAATTGCTCAGCCTCATATCCCCCAATCTTTCCATCCGCCACCTTTTCGAGTCCAACCAGCAATGTGGTGCCCGGGTCGATTTCAATTTCTTTCAAATCGACACCAATAAGGCAAGCATCCACCTGTTCCTTTTGCGGCGGAAATATCTTGGTCGTCGTCGTTAGAAGGACCCGTTTGCCACGCGCCTTGAAATAATCCCCCAAGGCATACATGGTTGTTGTCTTTCCACCCGCCCCAACCAGGGCAATAATCAGTTTCCCATCTTTGCCTGTGTTGTCACTGACCTGGGAAAAATAAGACGTGAGTTCTGAATAGTCAAACATACAGCCTCCAAAAAAAGGTCGTAGAATCTCTGCTACGACCTTTTGAATTTATTCATCTATCGTTTTGCGCTTAGGGGGTCTTGGACCAAAATACTGATAAAAATACGTCTTAATGCGTCCGTTGTACAGCTTTCTATTCTTCGTGGACTTCTTTCCATAACTGCGCTCAAAGTTCTCATGGGATGTCAGTACATAAACAGACCAGGTGTCCATTTTTCCATAAGCCTCACCCATCATACGGTATATCTTCTCAACTTCCTTCTGGTCACTGAGTCGCTCTCCGTATGGTGGATTTGTAATGATGTAGCCATATTGTTTGGCCGAGCTCGTATCCTTCGCATCACGCACCTGGAAGTGAATATCTTCTTCAAGGCCCGCCTTTTCAGCATTTTTTGTGGCAATTCGAACAGAACGCTGATCGATGTCATAGCCTTGGATATTCAGTGGTGTATCCAGATCAATGGCCTGATAAGCTTCCTGCTTCACCTTTTTCCAGGTCCCATCTGGAATAAGCGGCCATGTTTCAGAAATGAATTTCCGATTTAAGCCCGGTGCAATATTGCGGGCAATCATAGCTGCCTCTATAAGAATGGTCCCTGAGCCGCACATAGGGTCAATCAGCGGAATAAAGGGTCTCCATCTGCTGATTTTAACCAGTGCCGCAGCAAGCGTTTCTTTGAGTGGCGCCTCATTTCCGACCTCTCTGTAACCCCGCTTATGAAGGCCGGTGCCACTCGTATCGATGCTGACCGTCACCTCGTCCTTCAAGAACCCAATATGGATCGGGAACTCCGCACCCGTCTCCTCAAACCAGCTCACACCATACTTGGCACCCAGTCTCTTAACAATCGCCTTCTTGCTGATGGACTGAATGTCAGAGAGACTGAATATTTTTGACTTCACAGATTTGGCGTTTACAGGGAACTTTCCATCTACGGGAATCAAGTCCTCCCATGGCAATGCCTCCACCTGGTCAAATAGCTCGGTGAATGTGCGCGCCTTAAATGTCGCTAAGTGGAGAAATACACGCTCTGCAGTACGCAGCCACATATTCGCCTTACAAATGCCCTCTTCGTCTGCAGTGAAGAGACAGCGTCCATTTTCAACAACAACATTTTCAAATCCGAGTTCCTTCAGTTCCTGTCCAACTACTGCTTCAATGCCAAAAGCTGCAGTTGCTATCATATTGTAACGTGCCATAAGCTACACCTTTACTTTCTCAAGTTTACTTTTGTATCACTCCTATTATATATGTACAATCGTCCTCAAACAAGTTGAAGCCAGTGCAAAACACTGGCTTCATCGAAATACTGATTATTCTCTTATTAAGATTTTCTATAATTGTCCTTGTGTATGAGCTGTTGCCTTGAAAAATCACATAGGCCACACTGCTGACACTTGTCCATTTGCTTTGAAAGATCCGAGACCGCACGTCTCGAGAAAATACAGGGAATATTCAAGGCTTTGGTTTCTGACTTAATTTTCTCAGTCAACCTATGCTCGATAAAATCTGTAAAAATGATGACCACATCTGTATCATGGGGAATTTTGAGCTTACGCATGCCCTTTTTACGTCCGTCCCAATGTGTGAACTCTTCTATGCCTCTATTTTCAAGTAAATTCGGTATATTTCCCAGGCGATCTGCGCCAATTAGAAGTGCATTCATAGTTGACCTCCTTACGTCTCAGTTTGATATATATAAAGTTTGATTATTGATAATGATTATCATTTACATTGTACCTAATCATATCCTACCTGTCAACTATGAATATGGCGTAAACTTCCTTTCTTCTAAAATAGAAAAGCGGCTGCAGACCCCTGAGCAATATCACCAGGTTTTGCAACCGCTTACAAATTATAATATGTTCATCCATGCAGACGCTCAATCAAGCTGCCAGATGTCTTGCCTACTACCTCAAATACTTATTCAGCAAATGTTTCAGCTGCTGCACATCTATTGGCTTTGAAAGATAATCATCAAAACCGTAACTTGTGAGATACTCCTTCTCTGTAGATATGACCTTTGCAGTACATGCAATAATGGGTACACGACTTAGACTTCTTCGCTCAATCTCGTCGAATGCTTCAAAGCCGTTCATCTCTGGCATCAGAATATCCATCAGCATGATATCCGGTTCCATTTCAAAATACATATCGACAGCTTCCTTGCCATTTTTAGCAAAGGAGACATCATACTTATCCTTCAGCATCAGCTTCATGGTAACGCGGCCAATAACCTCGTCTTCTGCCACGAGAACCCTGGGCTTATCACCCGCTTTGCGTTCCCTGTGCTGGACTGCTCTATCTTCTAGCTCAACTTCATCCATACGGTCAAAGGACATTGTGATTTTCACTTCTGTCCCTTTATAGAGTTCACTAACAAGCTCCAGGTTCCCACCCATGAGGTCAACAATCTGCTTGGAAATCGCCAGTCCGATTCCTGTGGATTCAAAGCCGGCCCCATCCTTTACAAGGCCCTTAAGTACCGTTTCCCGCTGGTCCTTGCTGATTCCTATGCCCGTATCTTTAACAGAGATCAGGATATCCACGGATTTAGAGGACTCCTGTAGAATATCCATGCTGAACTCAACGCGTCCACTGTCTGTGAACTTAATGGCATTGCCAATAATATTAAGCAGAATCTGTCGCAGTCTTTTGACATCTCCAAGCAGTTTGTCCGGAATGCTTGGTTCGAAGCGTGTCGTAAAACGCAGGCCTTTTTCATAAGCCTGTTTCGAATAGACAGCTACAAGCTCATCGAAGACCCAGCGAATATCAAACGGAGCATTGCGCATAACCATGCTTCCCCGCTCAAGTGTCACGTTGTCCATGACATTCGTAAGAATGTTCATCATCTTACGCGATGACGCCACAATCACATCTATATACTCTTTTTGCATCTGACTCAGATCGGTGTTCTCAAGAAGCTGTACCATGCCCATCAGCCCATTCATGGGTGTTCGGAGTTCGTGTGACAGGTTCCTGATGAACTCGGACTTGACCTCACTGCTGTTTTCCGACATGCGCTTTGAATCTTCCAGCGCCTGGGTATACTCACTGAGCTTCTTCTCGAAGTAAACCCTGTCAGAAACATTTTTACTGATTTCAATCATGCCCATGACATTGCCATTTTTGTCCTTAAGCGGTATGCCAATGTTCTCCCAGTGCAAGATTTCTTCAGAATTGCTTTTCGACGGCAGCGACATGGTTCCCTGTACGATTTCACCACTCTCAAGTGCGGAAACACAGGGACAATTGTTGCATGGCGCGTCCAGACCCAAGTAGGCCTCATAGCATTTTTTCCCGATTGCGGAAGGACTCTTGTCGAGCGCAGGCTTATTCGCCCAGACCACAGTCATGTCTGTGTCGACCTTTAAGATCATATCAGGCATGCTGTTCAAAATAGATAAAAGTGTATCCTCAGAATCGTCAACGGTGCTCTTTTCAGTTTTAAGAATATCCAGTTCCCTTTGTGCCAGTGAAAGTTCTTTTAGCAGCTCTTCCCTGGTAAGTGATAAATACTCCAAGAAATACCCCCATAAACGTCGGAATTTTCATACCATTAGTCGATTTCATTATATCAGATGCCATGCAATCATCCAAATGAAAAAGAAGCCCTATCGGGCTTCTTTTCTATTCCTCAAGCAATATTACTCTTCGCTTTGCATTGCCATTTCATCAAGGATACTTGGAATTTCATCTGTTTCTTCTTCAGTCTCAGTTTCCATCTTGCCGCCCTCAGTCAGGGTTGCAATTACCGTGTCTGCATCCATATGTACTGTGAACTTCTCATCGCTGAAAATACCCAGTTCTGCCATAGTAATGGCTGGCTGTTCACTCAGGCAGGCAACATCCACTTCATAGTACTCAATCAGATCCTTTGGAAGCACTTCAATATCAAGACTATGAACCTGCTCAACAACGATTTTTACGGAATCCTCAACTTCATTCTTGTTCAGGAAATGAATCGGAATAGAGACTCTTACCGGCTCACCCTTTGTCAGTTCCTGAAAATCAAAGTGCAGCAGCTGACCCTTGAAGGTATTCTTTTGTACGGCTTTAAGCATTGTAAACACCTTGTCTCCGCCAATGTTCAAATCAACGGTTGCCCCAATGCCATGATGGGCGAGCAGGTGCTCCATGTCCCTCAGGTCCACGTCAATGCTCTTTGCTTCAGAGTGATGACCGTAAACAACACCAGGGACTCTTCCAGATGCTCTTAGCTTTTTAGAATAATTCGAGCCTTTCTTAGACCTTAAATTTGCCTTAACTGCTTCTGTCATTGTATTTCCCCCTTCACGTTCCAAAAACTCTTTTCTTTTGCCTTAAGGAATTTTTACCCAATGAAGCAAAATAGCAAACTATTTTTGAGGAAAATAAAAAAATAAATGCTGAGATGAAAACATCTCAGCATTTTATTTACAGTTCATTACGCCCTTCGAGCGCTTTTGTCAGAGTTACTTCATCTGCAAACTCAAGATCCCCGCCAACTGGGATGCCGTGTGCCAGTCTGGTCACCTTTATGCCTGTAGGCTTCACGAGTCTCGAAATGTACATGGATGTCGCTTCGCCTTCAATGGTTGGGTTGGTCGCAAGAATAATCTCATGAACCTCGGAAGCCTGAAGTCTCACAATCAGCTCCCTGAGCTTTATATCTTCAGGTCCAATGCCGTCCATGGGCGAAATTGCCCCATGAAGCACATGATAGAGACCATGATATTCCTTGGTGCGTTCCATAGCAATGACATCCTTAGGCGCTTCCACTATGCAAATGGTTGCCTGGTCCCGCTTGGGGTCTGAACAGATTGGACATGGGTCTTGCTCTGTCAGATTAAAACAGGATGAACAGAATCTGATTTTATTGCGTGCATCCAGTATTGCTTCCGAGAGCCCCACTGCCAAATCCTCACGACTTGTCACAATATGCATTGCAAGCCTCTGTGCCGTTTTCCGACCGACGCCGGGTAAGTGCGCAAGCTCTTCAATGAGTCGCGCTATGGGTGGTGCATAGTATGACATGGTTTCACCTTCTAGAACAATCCAGGAATATTCATTCCGCCTGTCAGTTTACCCATTTCCTTAGACATTGTCTCATCAGCTGTACGCATCGCTTCATTGACAGCTGCCAGAATCAAATCCTGCAGCATTTCAACGTCATCGGGATCTACAACATCTTCGTCGATTTCAATAGACAGCATCTCTTTTTTGCCGTTTACCTTAACTGTGATTGCGCCACCACCAGCACTGGCAGTAAACTCCTGATTTTCAATATCTTCTTGTGCTTTTTGCATCTGTGCCTGCATTTTTTGCACTTGCTTCATCATATTGCCCATGTTTCCAGGCATTTGTGGTCTTTTCTTAGCCATAATGTACTCCTCCTGATTCAAATTCCAACCTATTATATCATATTTTATATGCGACATAACATTTTCGACTACTCTATGATTTTCAGCTTCTCTTCATGATCCTTAAAGTATGCCTTTACAGACTCATCTGCCGAGAGCGTCTCTTCCTTATTATCTGATACCGAAAGATTGTAGTCAAAGTCACAACGTACGCGCAGAGATTTGCTGAGTACACGTTCGATAGCGCCTTCAACAATTTTTCGGTTCTCCTCGCGTTCAATCATGTCCATGTGGAATGCATAGCCATCTTTGAAGGCAATCATCAGCGCGCCATCCTCCACGTAGGCAGGCGTACCCTCAATAAGAAATGCCTGCACCTGGATTTTCGACTTTCTGACAATCTCCAGAATCTGTCCCCACTTGCTCGTTATCTCTTCAATAGCCACATCCGACCCATAGACCCTGGAAACTGGTTGCACTACGTCAGTCTCAGCATCCTGTGTCACCGCATCCGGCTCTGTTGTCTGGACTATACCGTGTGAAGCTTTTTCTTCCACAACAGGTTCAGCACGCATGGTGGATTTGTCTGATATGGAAGCACCTTGTCCAGCTTGACTTGTATGGACTGGTTCAGACTTCTTCTCTACAGGCACTGGCGTCTCTCGGACTTCCTGGCGCCTTGGCAGACCGCTGTCCCCTGAAGGCGATATTGCTGCAACAGGGCCACCTCTCGCAATGGCATTTTCCAGCCGCTCGATCCTTGAAAGCAGGCCTTCTACAGTCATATCCGATTCCGGCTGCATGAGCTTCACAAGTGTCATTTCCAGATGAATCCTTGGCTGTGTCGCCCATCTCGACTGGGATTCAAGCCTTGTCAGAACATCAATGGACCGTAATATTTCACCCATAGTCAGCTTTTCGGCCTGACGCTTTGTCTCTTCAATGCTCTCCTCAGTGGAATCCATGATGTAGGTCAAGTCCGCACCACTTTTTGAAAGCATCAGATTTCTATAGTGGCCGGTCAGGCTCTTTATGAAGTGTCCCAGGTTCTTTCCATCATTCACCATCTCATGGACCATACGCATGGCTTCTGATGCCTCCTGGTCAATAACACAGTCAACAATGCTGAACAGCCAGTGTTCTGTTGTGAGCCCAAGAGTGTTGACCACATCATCATATTCCAGTGTACCTTCGGTAAAGGACACACACTGATCCAGAATGCTCAGCGCATCACGTACTGCACCGTCTGCATTTCTAACAATCAGACTGAGTGCCTTTTCATCGGCCTTGACACCGAGTGACTCAGATATGCTCTTAAGATGTGCCGTAAGCACTTCAGCTGAGATTCGCTTGAAGTCATATCGCTGACATCTGGAAAGAATGGTTGCGGGAATCTTTTGCGGCTCAGTGGTTGCAAGTATGAAAACTACATATCCCGGTGGTTCCTCAAGGGTCTTGAGAAGGGCGTTGAACGCGCCCTGTGAAAGCATATGCACCTCATCGATGATATATACCTTATACTTGGCCCTGGATGGTGGATACTTAACATTTTCCCTCAGCTCACGGACATCATCAACGCCGTTGTTTGACGCCGCATCTATCTCAACAATATCCATCAGGCTCTCTTCCAGCATGCCACGACAGATTTCACATTCGTTGCATGGGTTTTCTCCGACTGGACTGAGACAGTTGATCGCACGTGCCATAATCTTGGCTGTGGACGTCTTGCCTGTTCCCCTTGTACCACTGAATAGATACGCATGGGCAATATTGTTTGAATGTATCTGATTTTTTAGTGTATCGGTAATATGACGCTGTCCTATGACCTCTTCAAAAATACGTGGTCTCCAGCGCCTATACAGTGCCGTATAACTCAACTCATCACCTGAACCTTCCCTTGTATGATCTGTTCAAGAACATGTGCTCTTGACTCGAATATTCTTAATGTAGCCTTCACAACCTCTGGATCAAACTGCGTTCCACTGTTGCGTATAATCTCATCCATTGCTTCATCCAGCGGTCGTCCTTCAGAATAGGACCGCTTGCTTGTCATTGCGTCAAGCGCATCTGAAACGCCTATAATCCCAGCGCTCAGTGGCAAGGCTGCAATACTTATGCTTTCAGGGTAGCCCGTCAGATCATGCCGTTTATGGTGCAGCATTACGCCATCCATAACGCTTTTTGAAAAACCGATTGGTTGGAGAATCCTCTGGCCAATTTCAGGGTGTTCCTTGATTTTTCCGACTTCAAAACTATTGAGCTTTCCACTTTTCTTCAGAATGAGATCATTGACACCAATCTTGCCAATATCGTGCAGCATCCCGGCAATCTGGATATCCTCCAGGGCATCAGGCACAAGTCCCATCTCCCTGCCGATAAGCGTAGCAAACTCAGACACCCTGTTTGAGTGTCCTTCAGTATAGGCATCCTTGGCCTCAATAGCAGTAACGAGAACACGGATGGTCGCAAGGAACTCTTCACGCTGCTGTGCGAACAGCTTGGCTTTCTTGATTGCAAGCATGGACTGAATTGCAATGGTTGATAGTATCATCAACTCGTTTTGCGGCAGCTTCTCCTTGAAGAGAATCGTAATGACCCCAGTATATTCAGAACCGTTCACAAGAGGCAGAACTGCAAATGCCTTGGTATGATCCCTTGCATATTCCATTTCCTCATAGTTTTCAAAATAGGATTCCAGCACATCGTCCATATAGTACATCCGACCTTCATCCAGTGCCTTGAATCGAATATCCTTTTCATTTCTTTTAAGCTTGTGGATCATTTCACTGCTGTTTGTACCTGTAACGCGAACCAGCTCCAACTCCTCTGCATCATTCAGAACACGTATGCCGCAAAGAGACACTTCATAGAGCTCATAAATCTTCTTAATAATCAAATCAAAGAGCGCATTCAGATTATTCTCCTGGGCGAGAACACGGGTGATATCACGAATATCCTCCAATGCCTGATTTCGCCGGCTCAGCTTTTGAGTCAGCATCCATGTTTCAGAAACAGGCCTGCTTATGCCTTGAATCCCTCTCAGTTCACCACCAGAAAACACGCGGACTGTGTTGGTAAGCATAAACTCCACATCTTCAACAGAGTTTTTCTTGAACCAACTATGAACACTGCTCAAATTGGAATCGGACATTCTCTCAAAAAATCGATTCCTTACCGCCTCCTTGTCACTGCCAGCAAGCAGCAAGTCAAAGGGCCTGCCAATATACTCTTCAGTAACAACGCCCAGTCTTTCTTCGAAAGCCTTATTCAAGAAAACAATATTATATTTCTCGTCAATCATCCATACCAAATCATGCATGTTTTCGATGAGGGCACGGAATTTTTCCTTTGAATACTCTAGCTTTCTGTTAACGGCTGTCAGTGCCTCGTTATTGAACTCAAGTGACTGATTCACTTCAACAAGCTCGTCTTGCTTCTTCATCATTTCCATGGATTGCTCAAGAAGTACATTGTAGTTATTCTCAGACGCAAACGCAACACTGTTGATTCCCTTTGCAATGTGCTTGAATATCCCGGAATGCCAAATGGGGATTTTCATGGAAAGCGTTCCATCAATCATCTTCTGTGTATATGCATTAATATTGTAAATCGGTTTATAAATATGCTCTGAATAGATGAGCGACATCACCGCTGAAAGAACCGCAAGGATCATCATGACTACGCCATATTTCACTCTTGTAGCAGTAATGAGCCTGTCTTCACCAAGTGTCTTATAGGCAAGACCAGCATGTAATTTTCCATCCATCATTGGAGACACCATTAAAGTGCCCTTTTCATTATCGATAAGACCATAGTTTCCATGCTTGACCAGATTTCTAAATAGCGTGATAAAAGACCTGTCGCTGTCCTCCATAGAAAGCATCTGCGCGTCTGAAAACAGATAAAGCGCATCTACTGTATGTATGCCATACGACTCAAACAAGGCCATTAATTGATTGGACTCAATATGCGCACTGATGACAAGATATTTTCCACTCTCTGTTAACTCGTTTACAACAAGCATATAAAGCGACGTTTCATCATTTGGATCTGGCGCCCATATCGTCTGCAGCCCTGGACTGATTTCATATTCTCTCAAGTCCAGTAAATCAAATTTACCAGAACCATTCTTCACAGTCACCATATCCAGCGCATTTGTTATGTCCAAATATGGATAGAGTCCATTGATGGCATTTCCCTTTACCTTGTCAAAGTAAAGACCACTGCTACTGGGTGCCGCATGTTCAAAATAGTCCATAGTAGCGGAAATAGTCATCAGACCGCTTTCTATGGAAGTCAAATATTCCTCGGCAACCTGTGCTTGAATTTGAAACTGTGTCCCATAATCCTCCTGCTTTTGAGAGAGCCTGTCCTTCATGACTATACCAAAGCTGCTCAATCCAATGAGGATGATAAATGTCATTGAGATTATAATGTGATACAGCTTCAGCCGGCTCTTGAAGGTCATAATATTTTTCATATTGCAACCTCCTTGCCCTCGTCCACCAGCTGTTCATAGTGCATGAGAATCACATTTGCATCCTGGTTGGAGATTTCTTCAAGTATTTTAACCACTTCTGGACAATATGCTTTTCCTGATCCAAATTTCAAGAGGTCAATGGCACCCTTAAGCGCCTGTTCACCAGCTGACTTATGCTCGACGAGATATGCATCCAAATCGTCAACCGCGCCGATGATGCGTGCAATCAGAGGCAAGGTGTCGATTTTAACTTCTTTTGGCTCGCCGGACAGGTCGAATTTCTTATGATGATAATAAATGCCCTGTGTGATTTCCTCAGACATGCCTATAGGCTCAAGGATTTTCTTCGCCATCATTGGGTGCGCCTCTATAATAGCCTTTTCTGCGTCGGTCAGATTATCTTTTGACAGTAGTGCATCTTCAATATTGAGTTTTCCAATATCATGAAGAAGCCCGGCAATGTAGATGTTGTCTATGTCAGACTGTCGCATATACATTCGCTTTCCTACTTCCACAGCAATATCGGAAACCCGCTTCGTATGTCCTTCACGATTAGGCGCTTTGGCATCATTTGCAGCGACAAGCGCTTCTATGGTCTTAAAATAATTGTTTCTCAGGTTCTCGTAGATTTTTGATCTTTCTATGGCAATAGCTGCCTGGTCTGCAAAGGTTTCAAGTATGCCTGTGCTTTCCTCGTCGACTTCCAGCTCCGACGCCACTGACATGACCCCATAAACCTTATCGTTGATTGACAGCGGCACATAGACAACGCTGTGAATCATGTCGAGAACTTTTTCAAGCTCTTGCTCATCAATCGTGAACTCATCACGATTGGATATGACCTTGGTCTTGTTGGCACGACAGGCTTCGCCCATATGTGTCTCTTCAATGTAAGGGGCTCTTGCGTAAATCATCTGCTTTTTCGACCCCGAAGAGGCAACCAGTTTGAGTTTTCCATTTTCAATCAGGCGTATGGTACACATACCGATACGCATAATCCTGCCGACTTTATCTGCTATTTCATTTAAGATGATTTCCAGATCCAGATTTGAAATCAATGATTTCGTAATATCATTTACCAGTGTCAATTCCCTATTTCTATTGAAATAGTTCACATACATGGCCTTGGAGTCACTTGTGTCGCGCAGAATCCCTTGAATGGCCACAATTTCATCGCCTTCAAAAATCCGAGACACGCTGCCTTCCATGTTCCTTACATCGCCGCCCTTGCATTTGATATCAAGGACGATCTGACCAAAATCCCTGTTGGAAAAGAGCTTAAAACCTTTTGTCCCCTTAGGCAGTCCATCCAGAAAATCACTAAGATGAATTTTATGTTTGTCTGAAAGTACCAGTCCCGTTGTCCTTTGAAAATGTTCATTGGCATAGACCAGCGTCCCGTCTGAACTGCATAACCACAGCAGGTCGGGGATATTGCTTACAAAATCATTGTACTCCCTTTCCTTCTCCTCCAGCAGGTCATTGAGTTCCTTCAACTCTTTAAAGGAAGCTTCAAGCTCCTCATTGGAGGTTTCGATCTGAGCATTGCGTTCTGACACATGTGATGTCATCTGAAGCACTTCGCTTTCACGCTGAGCCGCTACATCTAAAAGCTTGCTGTACATCTTTTCGATCTTGCCTAAATCTTTTGGAAGCTTTGGCCTTTTAACGGACTTGCCTTCATTGGCAGTTTTTCTGATATAGGCGCTCAAACGGTGCAGTGGTCTATACAGGTACTCATTGAATATGAGTATGGCTGCCATTACAAGTGCTATAAAAAGCAGTCGTCTCTCCATAAAGGTCTTTAGGATAATATTTTTGAAGGCGTTATTCTTTTCAAAACGAAGCAGAATAAAGAGATCGCCCTGCATGGCATCTATGTCTAGTTTGATGCCCGAATAGGCCTGCCCGTCAATCTCCAGATCCCTTACAGCATTCCCAGCATCAGACCACTCATCATATACTTCTGCATCAAGATAGGTGTCCAGATTTTCATTAGAACTTACCCTTACACCATCATTTGATACGAAAACAGCTTCAAACTGGTCTGTTCCGTTTGCATCAATAATCTTATTTAGAAAGTGCTCTACCGGAATATGGATTCCAAGCACACCTTGGAGCATGCCCTTTTCATCACGGATGGATTTCGAGCATGTAATGACCACGGTTTCAGATGAAGGACAATACTGGGCCTTCGAAATGTACACGTCATTAACTACAGCACCCTTATACCAGGACGTGTCTTCCAATTTTATAAGATCGAATTCTTTTCCACCCGTGAACCATTGTCCAGCTTCTGTTTTTATGACAATGCTTTCAACATCCGCATCTGAGGCGACAAGATTTTCAAGAAAGACTTCCATAGTTTCATCAAATCCATAGCTCTGAGCATACGCTTCTGCCGCCGTCGCATATTGCTGCACAAGATCCATTTTATCGTCAGTCCACCTGAGTGCATCCTTGACCTTATACTCAAGATGTTTACTCGCAACCTGGGAGACATGGTAAGTCGCGTATGCATCATAATCAAGCTGAATAATTCCAAAGAGAATAATCGAAGGTAACGCAATGCAAATAAGAATGCTTATGAAAATGTAATTGATATAGTTTTTTCTTATCATTCTATAGCTCCTGTTAGAAATTTAATTGCGTTAGCTCGTCTGTAATTTAACATAGGACTTTATGAATTCAATTATATAAAAATTGTGGTCTCAAATAAACAATAACAGATCAATTCTATAACTTTGTAGCAATTATTCCGATTTTCGTGAAAAAATGAGGCTCTAAAATATCATAAAAGCTGCTTTACAGTTTCATCATTAAACTGTGTAAAGCAGCTTTCAAGTTCTGTTTTATTGTGCCAATTGTAAAAAAGACCCTGACATAGTCAGAGCCCTTCATATTAAAATTAAATGTCGCACACCTGGCTTCGAAAATCGATTACAGCCGTTACACATGCAGTTAGCTCAAATCAGGTAACCCCACGGCACATAGAAATGATTGCTTAATGCTGCTTCCTTCCGGACCTGACATGATTCACAAGTTTCTATTGCGCAGGACCCAACTCTCAACACCACTTACTTGAGTCAGACACCACAGTCAAATTCCCTTAGCCAAGCTTCAACCCTGCTATAGCGGATTGCAGGTTACAAGGAACCGCTACATCCCCGTTTAGTGCGACAAACTTTATAGACAATTTTAATGGCGGAGAGAGCGGGACTCGAACCCGCGGGCCCTTTCGGGCTTACACGCTTTCCAGGCGTGCCCCTTAGCCAACTCGGACATCTCTCCAAATTTGTTCTTTTTGCTCTATTTAGATCTCAGTCTCTTGAAAAAATCCTTCATAATTGTTGAACAAGCTTCTTCCAAAATACCATACTCAGTATGCACCTGATGGTTGAGACGTTCATCCGACGGTATGTTATACAGCGATCCTACAGCACCGCCTTTGGGATCCATAGACCCGATATAGAGATTCACAATGCGTGCCTGATAAATTGCTCCTGCACACATTGGACAGGGTTCAATCGTCACATACATATCGCAATCAACTAGGCGCCATCCGCCAAGTGTGGCAGCCGCATCCCGTATAGCTATGATTTCTGCATGTGCCGTTGGGTCTTTCGATGTTTCGCGCAGATTATGTCCACGTCCAACAACAATACCATTTTGAACAACTACAGCGCCAATTGGAACTTCACCTTTTCTGAAGGCTTTTTGCGCTTCTTCAAGAGCAATTGCCATATAGCGTTCAACCATGACTCGACTCCTATCTCATACCGAACAATTGTCATTATACCGTAAATCGCTTTAAGGGGTCAAGAAGTTTATTTCCTGACTGTGCTTCACCACCGCACCACACCGCTTTGGTGTTAAAAAACTTACCCCATCTAACGTGGAAATCACATGCAAAATATTGTGCAGGTGTCTTTTAAAGCCCTGCCCTTTGAGTAACAACTGGGCAGTTTTTAAACAAAAAGACCCCAATGCCCTGAAAGCATTGGGGTTACTTATTTGGCGCACCCGAGAGGATTTGAACCTCCGACCTACCGCTTAGGAGGCGGTTGCTCTATCCAGCTGAGCTACGAGTGCACGATAGATATATCGTACTGGAATCGTTTGGGTTTGTCAATTCCCTCTTCTTTCAAATGACATTTCCCAGGAAAAATCCAGTATCCGCATGGGATACTGGATTCTATTTTACCGTTTGCTCGTCTTCCAGAAAGTAGTTTTCAAAATAAACATCCGTGCGTCTGTTTAGCATCAGCTCTTCTGGAGCATCTGACTTATTAAGTGGCTTAGAGCTTCCGTTACTGATAACGGTCAGCATGTCCTGCTTAATCCCTCGATTCATTAAATACTGCGCCACTTTATTGGCACGTATCTGGGATAATTCTTCCCCAAATTTTGAATCGTTGAATTTTGGATAGCCATTGATATTTCCTTCTATCCTGATTTTTTCATCTGGATAGGTGTTGGCAATATTGATAAATACATTGAGCGCCAGCTTATACTCACTGGACAAATCATACTTGTCCGGCTCAAAGTAAACTGTGGTCAAGGCATTATAAAGGGCTTCGGCCTTCTCGGAATCCAGCGGCACACCTTGTTCGGACTCAAGAGACTCAGCCCCACTGTCCTTAATTTCTTCTGGTGAACCAGCTGCCTCTTGTGTCGCATCCGAATCAGTCTCTACATTTTCTTCATTATCAAGGTCTGTGTCATTTGCAACTGCTTCGTTTTCATTAGTCAACACAGTATCATTCGAATTAGCCGGCTGGTCGGTCACCTGTTCCACTTGCGTAGTCTCACCAGTTTGACCAGGCATTTCGACATATGTATCTTTTGAACTTGCTAAAGACTGTATAATCATAAAAACAATAAGTACAAAAAGTATTCCCGTTACACTGAACACCACTTTACCGCGTGGAGTCACTCTGTACTTTCTTTTCATTGCTCCACACCCCTAATTTACTTTTTTGGCTTTATGAAATCTACAATACCGATAATCTTTTGAATTTCGTATTCGATAACTGAACTCTGATCTTCCTGGAACTGAACACGTACTTCATTGATTTTACGCAGCTCTTTGATTCTGCCTTCAAGTTCCTTGATAGATGCCTCATTTTTCGCAATGACATCTTCTGTCGTCTGGACTGTTTGCTCCAGCACATTGTTCAAAGCGTCAATTCTCTTATAAGCATCACTTAGAAGATTATCCAGATTAATGCTAGAAACATCCATGATATTCATGACAGAAGCACGCTTAACATCAAGCGGTAGATTTTCAGGCAATGTTTTCTGGAACACATCAACCATGAAAATTGTTCTCTTTCTATCATTTTCCATTCTGCTGTTACGATAAATATCATCGATGGACATCATCTTATTCTTTTCATAGGCTCCGATAAGTTCATCAAGTTTCTCTTCTATTTGCGCAGAATCCTCTCTGACATTAAGTGCCATTTCTTTAGAGGCTTCTCTTAGAAGATCCTTAACAGATTCGTTCTTTGCAGCAAGCAAATCCGTACCGAAGGATGCATCCTCGGCGCCATAGTACTCCGTACTTTCCTCAGCCACTTCAACTTCTGGACTTTCTACTTGGTCTTGTTCAAAATTTTCTGAAGCGTCATGCTCCTGTTCAATAGGTTCAACTAAACCCAACTTTTCAAAAATAGTCTTTTTTGCAACCACGTTCTATTCCCTCCTAAAGATAGTAATCTGATTCGTCAGCGCTTAGGCCTCATCCATAACTTGAATTTTTTCTTCAATGCGCTTGATTTGACTCTTATTGTATGCAACCAAGTCCTTAAAGTTTCTCATCAATCGATTCTTAGACTCAATTTGAGTTTTTTTCAAGTTGATCTGTGCCTCCAGTGTAGAAACCAGGAGTTGTAAATCCTCCATATGTGCCTTTTCAGTTTCTATGAGACGGTCATTCAACAGTTTAACCTGAGACTGATGTAACTCCAACGCCTGATTGAGTTCATCTATCTGATTGTCTTTGTCAGTGGAATCTGCAATAACATGATTGGCTATTAAAGACTCCTTAATGATTTCAACACCTTGATCATCAATAAAGGTAATGTTTCTTTTCTTATGTATATACGGCTTGAGTTCTTTTTTAAACAAGCTGATTTTCTTGTAGATTGTGACCTTACTCACACCCAGCTGATTCGCTACTTCTATTACTCGATACAATGGCATCACTCCTGTTAATCAGTTTACACTCATTCAAACTACTTTCTTATAAAACTGAACATTCCGCCTGTTTCTGTTTCGGTAGCCACTGATTTCTCCAGGGCATTCAGCTTAGATTCAAGTTCAAGAAGATACTCTCCATCTTCTCTCATAAGCTTCTGATAGTTCAAGATCGCGTCATCCAGTCTTCTGAGTTCAGAATCGTACTGGATCAGCTGCCCTCTCAGATTGCCTACATCCTCTCGAAGACGCCTCTTCTCTATATCCAGCGCTTCAAAATCATCTTCATTCAACCAGTCCTCATAATAGGTGTCTGTGTCAGCAGCATCGAGTTCATCCATCGCGAGCTCATCTTGAGCATCTTGTGTGTCGATCACACCTGGTTGCGTCAAGTCCGTACTCGTCTTAGACAAGATCTCGACAATTTCCGCTTCGCTTTTTCCTGCTACAAGAGCCTCAATTATTTCAATTCCTTTATCATCAATGTAATTGATAGAATGAATTTTCTCTGTATGATTTTTCAGGAGATCTCCATGGTTCATCAGTTTTTCGAAAATCACATATGTATCCACATTCAACTTACCAGCCACTTCGCTGACTTTGAACACTCTTATCACCTCGATATCATTACAGTAAATTTACAGTTAATCTTTATAACTTAGTTCTACTTTGACTTATGTATTCCTCTTTATATTTTCCCATATTTCTAAGAAAATGAAAGTGTTAATTGATTAAAATGAGTCTTAAAATTGCACACCTTATCAAGGCCCTTAAAAATGAGGCTTATAATGTCTCAAAATCAGACACAGGAACATGGTCTATATTGATACACTTCAAAGGAAAGAGGGTGTCCGATTATCGGACACCCTCTATGTTGATGTTATAGTATTCAATTTTCCTGTAAAGCGTACTTCGACTTATTCCAAGTGCCTTCGAACACTGAACCATGTTGAAATCTAAGGCTCTCAGCGTATAAGTAATTGTTTCCGCTTCGACTTCCTCCAGTGTTTTAATACACTTCATTTCTGAAGCCTCTTCCACGTATGCCTGTATGTATGGTCTTATTTCGACCTTAAGCATGTTGTCAGGTGAGACTTCCTGCTCTGCTATTTCATGTGTGATAAAATCCAAATCTCTTAGATTGGATGGAAATGATAACCCTATGGTCCCATTAATTAAGGCTTCATCTTCTATAAAGATATTTTCGGACGCAAGACCTGTTTTATCACTTACCATGTGTCTTATTATGGGACATACATCTTCCAATCTACTGTTTAAATCCGGTAAACTGATTTCAGAAAGCATAGCCCTGTACTGTAAACTTCCTGTTAACTCGGTTTCCAACCCCGTCTCTGTTTTCGCAGTCTCAATTGATATTATAAACCTCATATCTCTTGAACTGCAATCGTCTTCAGTGTTTGTGTTAACCAGTTTACCGTCTATGATTCTAAGTAATTTTCCTTGATATGCACTCGGCAAAGCATTAAAGTTCTCAAAATACACTGTCCCAATATTGTACAGTTCCAAACTTTCGACTACCTTTTCTGAATTTTCTAACCAATCTGCTTCAAATTTCTTAAATGGAATTTTGTCACAGTATACTGAATGAAAAAGCCTCGTATCATTGGATCTAGACTGGTGTATGAAGTGTGCCGTAGTCTCTTTGCCAATACCTTTTGCGCCTTTTATAAATATCAATGGACTGTTTAACAGTTTACCGATACGCTGTCTTGTAAGCTCAATCGCATCACTGCAGCCTTGAAGACAGGCGGGAAATTCTTTGGACCCTGCAGATACTATTTCCTTATTGGTTTCAGCAGTAGGATTTTCATGTGTCGATTGCTGTTCATTATCTATATCTGCACGTATCTGCTCAGGCAGTCTTGAAATAAGTAGCTCAATATCGTTTGTAAATAATCGACTATCAAGGATGAGCCCTAATGTATTTCCATCAGAGGTAGGAATACCAATGGTTATTTTTTCTGTTAGCAAGTCATGATAGTGCTCATATCCGACAGCATAAGATTTCACATTTTCCTTTAAGGCTAATGAAATTCCAGAGGTACCAAAGGTGTCTTCGTTAAAGTTGAAATAATAGCGCTTTGTTGGATCTTTAGTCCAGGCATGCAGTTGATTTCCACTAGGGTCGATGATCATATACGCTTCCATAGACGCTTCAACAGATTCAAGACCGTAATCTTCAAGCATGAGTCTATCCATTAATTGACTCGCCGTCATTGTCATTTGCTTTGGCACACTCGGAGCAGGTGGTCTATTTGAACTTAGATTTACAAGCCTTGACCGAACCCAGGAGTAAACAATGTCATCACGTAAAAGTTCCCTCTTCAGAATTCCCTTTTCCAGATACAAGGATCTTGCCTTTTTTATGTTCTTTTCGTAATTACCCATTCAGCATACCTTCCCAACCTTCTTTAGAGCATATCAATTGCCTTCTATTTCGCTTAAAACCCTCTGCATATTTTGTTCCATTGCTGTAGCCATTCACTCTATCTCTTGCTTCAATATAGTCTATGTAACTATTCGTAAGTCGTGTTTCTATTGAAGCCGAATTTGATATGAACTGTGATTCGTATGCACTAAGTGCTTTCACTTTCTCCTCAAACGTCTCTGTAATATCAACATAGAAATCATTACCCGCATCATTATTGATATTATATTCAAATGTATTTATAACTAAATGTGGCTCATGTCCACTTATAAATTTTGAAAGCTTTGCATGAAAAATGGATTCTCGAATTAACAGTGATGATGCAACGTGATCTGGATGCACATCTTCGGAGGAAGGGTAAAAAACGACACTTGGTTTATACCTTCGAATCAAGTCTGCACATTTTTCTATGTTACTTTTCGAGCTTGTAATTCCGCGATCCGGAAAATCCATATTTACCCTTTTAGTTACACCCAGAATTTTTGACGCAATATCGCTTTCCTTTTGTCTCTTAAATACATTTCCATTTGATGACATTTCTCCACGCGTCAAATCAACGACCAATATTTTATAATTGTAATTCGCAAGTTTTCGAATCGTACCCCCCATACCAATTTCGCAATCGTCTGGATGTGCGGCAAAAACAAGAATATCCATCATAATTTACCCTCTCTTACTGTCTCATTATCGTACACCTATTATAACATGCAAATTGCCTGCGTACGCTATTTTTGCTCACAATCGACACCTAATATCCATAAATGCAATTTCATTCGTTAGAAAGTAAATATGAAGGTCTCTTTTTTGACTAAACGGCTTTAAATAGTTAAATATTACCATTTGTCAGCATTCTAATTTTCATTTCACTAACGCGCACCTCGACTGGTGTTTTTCCAACTAAATTTCCATCTGCACTAAGTTTCATTTTTCGATCAGGTGTAACAATACTTATTCTATCACTTTTATGCATCGTCACGCTCTCATCGTCAATATGTTTGCCAGAATATACTTTAGGTAGGACTCTTAAAAATTTCAGTTTAGATACATCCTTCACTATGCATATTTCAAACTTCCCATTATTGATCTGGGCTCCAGGTGTAATTTTCATTCCTCCACCAAAATACGCTCCATTTCCTATAGCAATAAGGTAGTACTTACCTTCTATAATTTCATGATCCAATTCCACAATAGCTCTAAATGGTTTGAACTTATGAATGTTATACAATGTACTTAGCAAGTATGCGAAACGACTGGGAATTATTTTTTTTATTTTCTGCGTGTCGGATATTATCTCACCATCAATTCCAACACCCGCAGAATTAACAAATCGATTGCTGTTCATCATTCCAAGATCAACTAATGTACATTTTTCATTCTTGATGATTTTGAGTGTTTCATCGATATCATTGGTTATGTTAAGTGCTCTGGCGAAATCATTTCCTGTTCCCATTGGAATAATTCCTACTCTAATAGTAAAGTCTTCAATTCCATTTATACATTCAATCAGAGTACCATCGCCCCCTATGCCTACTAAATCTGTGTACGGTTTTTCCTTCATGCATGCACTTACCAGCTTGGTTATTTCACCTGCACCCTTAGAAATTTCTATGTCAAACTTAAGAAAGTTAGCCTCACAGAAATCACTGATCCTTTGAATCAGGCTTTCTGAGTTTTTCTTTCCTGCTGCAGGATTTACTATAAATAGTATTCTTCTCATATGTACTCCCTATAAGAAAGCAAATGTATTCGTGTAATTGTTTCACGTGAAACAATATTTTGTAAGCAATATTATCATTAATTCTTTATGCTTCCGTCATACTCCTTCATTGACTTCTTATCAAAAATCTAATGTTTCACGTGAAACATCTTAGCTTATAATATGATAATTTTACAGTGACTAGCACACGACTAAGTGTTTCATTTGCATTAAAATATCTTAAAGTCAGTCTACACGATAGAACATGTCATTTTGCCTATCGATACAATAGGGCATTATACTGCTTTAACCATATAGCAAATCGATATTCTGCCAGTACATATAATATGATTTATTTGAAATTTCATATAGTAATGTATCAATTCCTAACAAAAACTGAGATACATTTTAGGTCTGATTGTCAGTAATAGGCTCAATAGTCTGAACATTAGCAATGCCAGTGGGTACAGCCTGCATTCTCCCCATCGTGCGATTTTATTCTTTCTGTATACTCGTCCCACTTAGAGATAAATCCTCTTACAAGGCAAATATGAGCGTTTAAACGCCACACAATTCAATTAGATATCCTTTATAAGCTGATAAATAGAGTCTAATCCACTAGAAGTCAAAATTTCATGATTTTCCAGCAAACTGCTCCGTTATATTTTCTTCTTTTCAAAATGACTACATCAATTGTGTTTACATCGCTTGATTTTCACTATTTCCCTTTGAAATAATCTCACTGTAATCTTCACTTGAGTTGAAAATAACTCTAAAGTATCCTATAAAATATGGGCTACGCAAATTAGCCTACACCTTAAATTTGATAAAATTAGTCCTGCGAGAACACTAGTTATGGATCTATCAAATACCGGTTTTTTCATAATAAACAGCCCACAATATGAATACTTACAATTTCATTGTTTGATTTATTCAAAATGAAAGGCATAAAAAATTGCCTTTGATAGTTGACTTGCGCACCTATTGTTGCCTTTGCGGATGGTAATGCCAAATGCACATACACCTTGAATCAGACATGGGAAGCCCTTTCAATTCCCGTTTTAAATATCTAAGAGCTTAAGTTTCCTACACAATAAAAAAAGGATGTTTCACGTGAAACATCCTCGAGCTTTTACTTCTTAAGCATTTGAAAAATTCTATTCAAATCTTCATCATTATAATATTCGATTTCTATCTTACCTTTTCTGCGACCCTGCTTGATATTAACTTTGGTACCAAACATAAGCTGCAGGTCTTCTTCATACTCGGTGATTGCATTATCCTTAACAGTTTCCGATACAGTACTGTTCTTAATCATTTTACTGCGAGTAACTAGACGTTCTGTTTCTCTAACGCTAAGGGCTTCCTTGATGACCTTCTCAGCAAGTTCATAGCGCTTCTTTTCATTTTCTACACCCAATAGAGCTCGGCCATGTCCACCGCTTAGGCTTCCATCGACCACAAGTGCTTTCGTACTTTCATCAAGCTTTAAAAGGCGTAGTGTATTTGTAACGTAAGTCCTGCTCTTACCGACAGCACTTGCAACATCCTGCTGTGTTAAACTGTGCTCCTGGATAAGGGCTTCATAAGCTGCAGCCTCTTCAATATCATTTAGATCTTCACGCTGTATGTTCTCGATCAAGGCAATCTGTGCCTGTTCAAGTTCACCAAGAGTTCTGACAACAGCAGTTATTGTTTTCAGACCAAGATTTTTGGAAGCACGCCATCTTCTTTCTCCAGCGACAATTTCATATCCTGTATCCAGACGTTTTACAACGATGGGTTGAACCAATCCATGACTATCTATGGAATCTTCCAAAGCCTTCAGCTTGACCCTATCAAAATGTCTTCGTGGTTGAGATTTATTTGGCATGATTTCATTAATATTAAGTTCAATTACATTATCCTTAACATTAAGCTCTTGTACATTATCAGAGACTATTCCTGCATCTTGGGGAATCAGTGCACCAAGACCTTTTCCAAGTCCTCTTTTTGCCTTAGCCATTTTAAACCTCCATATTTGCGATTTCTTCAGCAAGCTCCATATATGCTATCGCACCTTTTGACTTCTCATCAAATTCTATTACAGGTACACCGAAACTCGGAGCTTCAGCCAGCCGTACATTCTTCGGTATTATTGTTGAATAGACCTTACTCTTGAAATACTTCTTAACTTCCTCAACAACCTGTATGGATAAGTTCGTTCGTCCATCGAACATACTCAGAAGGACACCCTCAATTTCCAAGTCAGGATTAAGTCCCTTCTTAATGAGTTGATAGGTATTCATTAACTGACTCACACCTTCGAGTGCATAATATTCACATTGTATAGGTATAATCACACCATCTACCGCTACAAGTGAATTAATTGTAAGTAAACCCAGAGAAGGTGGACAATCAACGAAGATATAGTCATAATTATCTCTAACGGTAGAAATAATACGTTTCAGTCGCTGTTCACGATTTTCAATTTCTATCATTTCGATTTCAGCGCCTGCCAGCTGTACATTAGATGGAATAATATCCAAACCTTCAAATGGCGTAGGTACGATACACTTATGTACATCTACATCATCAATCAAGGCATCATACAGATTAAATTCCAGTGTATCCTTACTCAGGCCTAAACCACTTGTGCTATTACCTTGTGGGTCATTATCAATTACAAGTACTCTTTTGCCCAATCGTGCTAAACTTGCAGAAAGGTTTACGTTTGTAGTTGTCTTACCTACACCGCCTTTCTGGTTAAAAATAGCTATCGCTTTTCCCATCTTCTCACTCCTATTTTGTTGTTCTTGAAACAATTATACACTATATATAATGTAAAAAAATGATTCCCACTAAAAAGTTAGAGAAATTTTACTATTTCATTTTTCATTTTCCTTTATTTGGTATTCAATTTGACCTAGACATGCAAAATCTCATATTTTTTCCAATAAAAAAGATCCAAATCGATTTCTCGACTTGGATCATAGGACTTACTTCAAGCGCTATAGTGCATAAGTAGAGTGTAATACGCACTACTTGCCTTTTGGAATCTTAACAACAACCTCTATATGGTCACCATTATCCTTATGCGTGAATTCAGCATTGAGTCCGGTGTCCTTGATCGCCTGATAAGCTTGCTTTAATGTGTTTACATATATCTTATAGTTGAAAACGCCACGAATGTTCTTACGCTTCTTTTCCTTGCTCAAATCCAAATAGGTCTCAACAAGGGCTTCTGTTTTTTTCACATTCAAATCATGCTTAATAACCTGACTGAGTACCTTTTCCTGTACTGCTGTATCTTCAAGTTTCAGAAGTGCACGTGCGTGACGCTCAGAAAGACCGGAAGCAACTAGGGTATCCCTTACTTTCGGAGAAAGCTTAAGTATTCTAAGCTTGTTGGAAACCGTAGACTGATTCTTTCCGACACGTATTGCCACTTCCTTTTGAGACATCTCATGATTCTCTATAAGGCGTCTAAAGCCTTCCGCCTCTTCAACAAAGTTCAAATCGACACGCTGAAGATTCTCAATGATTGCCATAAGTGCTGAATCCGATTTGGATGACTGCATTACAATTGCAGGAATTGTTGTAAGGCCTGCAAGCTCAGAAGCACGCAGTCTCCGCTCTCCCATTACAAGTTCGTAGCCCTCACTTAACTGGCGGACACTTACAGGCTGCAAAACACCGAAAGCCTTTATTGATTCAGCAAGCTCCTTAATACCTTCATCATCGAAAATCTGTCTAGGCTGCTCTGGATTTGCTGCAATGTTTTCTATAGCTATCTCGACTATTTCATTAGACCTTATCACTGACTGAGACCTCCTGATCAAACAATTGGATTTTTTGTTGGTTTTCCGGCTTTTCTTGGATACTTGCCCGGTGTTTCCTGGCATTTCTTAATCACAATTAAGGTATGTTCTATGTCCGTTTCAGGCAATTTTACAGGAACAACACTTTCCAGCTGACCACCAAAAGTCTCTATTGCCTTTGAGGCCTCTTCGAGTTCTTCCTTATAAGACTTACTCTTAAGCGCAACAAAATATCCGCCGACTTTTACAAATGGCATGCAGTATTCGCTGAGTACGGCAAGATTGGCCACGGCCCGTGATACAGCAATATCATACTGTTCTCGATATGCTTCATCTTTGCCATAGTCTTCCGCTCGCCCATGGATAAACTCAACATTTTCAAGTCCTATTTTATCAGAAACGGCCCTTAAAAATCCAATTCTCTTATTCAATGAATCCAGTAGTGTCAGATTGATTGACCTGTCATGAATTTTCATGGCAAGCCCTGGGAATCCAGCGCCTGTCCCGACATCAATCACAGAACCACCCTGTGGAACCACACTTGATAGGAATGTACCTACGGAATCTAAAAAGTGCTTGATAAACACTTCTCGCTTTTCAGTAATACCTGTCAAATTCATATGTTCATTCCACTCAACAAGCAGTTCACGATAGGTATCAAAATCGTCATAATAGGCATTTTCAAACTCAATGCCCATTTCAGAAAGTGCTTTTTCATACTCATTTCTATTCATTGGACTCAGCCTGCTTTCTTTTCTGCTGTTCAAGATATACCAGAAGGACGGAAATGTCAGCTGGCGATACCCCAGATATACGTGAAGCCTGTCCAATTGAATCCGGTTTAATCTGATCCAGCTTCTGACGTGCTTCCAATCTAAGTCCGTCAATAGAGGCATAGTCAATTTCTGATGAGAGTTTCTTCACTTCAAGGCTCTTGAACTTCTCAATCTGCATAAGCTGCTTTTTTATATATCCATCATATTTGATCTGTACTTCACACTGCTTCCATATGTCATCACGCAGCTTCGGTCTTTCAGGATCCAGCTCTGCCAAATCCTTGTATCCAATTTCAGGGCGCTTCATCAGATCTGAAATGGCTATTCCACTCTTAAGATTAGCAGCGCTTCCAACTTTATCAAGGAAAGGATTCAGCTCCAGCGGCTTCAGCTTCAAATTCCTTAGACGCTCCATTTCCTCTTCAACAAGGGCTATTTTTTCATCCAGTCTGTTTTTTCTATCCTCTTTAACCAGACCAATGGCATAGGCGCGATCTGTAAGACGCAGGTCGGCATTATCCTGTCTGAGTACAAGGCGATATTCCGCTCTTGAAGTCATCATTCTATAAGGTTCATTGGTACCCTTTATAACCAGGTCATCAATAAGAACCCCGATATAGGCTTCTGAACGGTCGAGTATGAATGGCTCCTTGCCATCCAGCTTCAACACGGCATTGATACCTGCAATCAATCCCTGTGCAGCTGCTTCCTCATAGCCTGAAGAACCGTTGAACTGGCCCGCTGAAAACAGACCGTCGATGTCCTTGAACTCCAGGGAAAGCTTGAGCTGTGTCGGGTTCACACAATCGTATTCGATGGCGTAAGCAGGACGCATCACTTCCACACGCTCCATACCAGGAATGGTACGCATGAACTTGACCTGTACGTCCTCCGGTAGACTTGTTGACATGCCCTGCACGTACATTTCATTCGTATCAAGACCTTCCGGCTCAATGAAGAGCTGGTGTCTGTCCTTATCTGCAAAGCGTGTAATCTTATCTTCAATTGAAGGACAATATCGCGGTCCTGTTCCTTCAATTTGCCCACCATACATTGCCGAACGCATGATATTGTCTTGAATGACCTTGTGTGTTTCAGAGTTGGTATATGTTAACCAACATGGCTCCTCATCAATTTCAAGTGTGTCGTTCATAAAAGAAAACGGTACGATTTCAGGGTCCCCATATTGGACTTCCATCTTGTCATAGTCAAGTGACCGCTTATTGACACGGGCAGGTGTGCCCGTCTTGAATCGACGCATTTCTATGCCGTGGTTTCTGAGGCTTTCCGTCAATTCAAGTGAAGGCGCAAGGCCATTTGGACCACTCTGGAAAACAGCATCTCCTATAAAAATCTTACCGCCCAGATAGGTTCCAGTCGCCAAAATGATTGATTTCACATCATAATAGGCGCCTGTAGCTGTCAGCAAACCCTTTACCAGACCATTTTCAATATCTATTTCAGTAACCTCAGCCTGCTTGAGAAGCAGGTTCTCCGTGTTTTCAATAACCTTTTTCATTTCCCGATGATACAGGGACTTATCCGCCTGGGCACGCAGCGAATGTACCGCAGGTCCTTTTCTGACATTGAGCATCTTGCTTTGAATAAAAGCCTTATCGATGTTCAATCCCATTTCTCCGCCCAGTGCATCTATTTCACGTACCAGATGCCCTTTTCCAGTACCGCCGATTGACGGATTACATGGCATCATCGCAACTGAATCCAGATTTATTGAAAATAGTATTGTGTTCTTACCCATTCTTGCTGCAGCCAGTGCTGCCTCACATCCGGCATGACCCGCCCCTATGACTGCTATATCATAAGATCCGGAATGAAATCTCTCAGCCATTGCATCCTCCGATTCTCCATATGCTATATTTATATTCCATAGCTTTTGCTATTAAATTTCTTTCCTATTTGCCTAAGCAGAAATTACTGAAGATTTTTGCCATCATATCATCTTCAATGGTTTCACCTGTTATTTCACCCAGGAATTCGTAGGTATCTTTCGTATCTACTTCGATAAAATCGTATGGCATCCCTGCTTCGGTGGCATTTATCGCCGAACGTATTGAATCTCTTGATTTTTCAAGTGCATGGATATGTCTGATATTTGACACATAGGCATTTTCCTTGCGTATGATTTCACCGCCGAAAACGAGCTCTGAAATTTGTGTTTCCACATCTTCAATGCCTTCTTCGTTCATCATGGACGTACGGATAAATATCTTACCCGGAAGGCGCTTTTCAAGTGCTCCTATATCAAATGCAGCAGGCAAGTCAATTTTGTTCACGACAACAATTGCTTTCTTATCCTGAATATTATCAATAATTTCTTCATCCTCAGCCGTTAAGACTTCCGAGGCATTGATCACAAAGATCACCAGGTCAGCCTGATTGAAAAATGACTTCGACCGTTCTACGCCTATTTTTTCAACTACATCCTCTGTCTCTCTGATCCCAGCCGTATCTATAAGCTTCAGTGGAACCCCTTTGATATTGATGAATTCCTCAATGGCATCCCGTGTCGTACCAGGAATATCTGTTACAATGGCGCGTGCTTCCTTCAGAAGTGCGTTGAGAAGGGATGATTTCCCCACATTTGGCTTGCCCACGATAACTGTGGATAACCCATCACGAATGATTCGCCCCGTTTCAGATGAGGATAAAAGATCCAAAATACCTTTTTCCACAGTGGATAACTTTTCAATGACCTCTCCATAGGTTATTTCTTCAATATCTTCCTCTGGATAATCTATACACACTTCAAGCTGGGCCATAGTGGCCACCAGATTGTCTCTTAAGGCATCCACCTTTGCAGAAAGACCACCCTCAAGCTGACCAAAGGCCACATCAAACCCCTTTGATGTCTTTGCACTAATAAGATCCATTACAGATTCAGCCTGGGCTAAGTCCAGCCTGCCATTCAAAAAGGCTCTTTTTGTAAACTCGCCGGCATCTGCCATTCGTGCCCCACACTGCAATATTCTACGCACAATGCTTTGCAGCGGCACGATACCGCCGTGGCAGTGAATTTCAACCACATCTTCGCGCGTATACGTCTTCGGTGCCCGCATTAAAGCGACAAGCACTTCGTCGATAACATGTTCAGAGGCATCTACAATATGCCCGTAGGTCAGGACCCTATTCTCAAAGGTCGTCACCCTTTTCGCGGACTTGGTTCTAAATATTTCGTGAAGAATTCTTTGCGACTCGTCTCCACTGATTCGCACAATACCGATTGCCCCTTCACCAGGTGCAGTTGCAATCGCAACAATTGTATCAAATTCCATGCTTTTTCACCTCATTTTATAAACTGCACGATTTTCTTTATGCGTAAACAAAAACCCAGCGCTTTGACTGGGTTTTTGGTGGTTTGCTTATTTGTTCAAATAAATGATAACTTTTCTGAAAGGTTCATCGCCTTCGCTTCGCGTTGAGACAAAAGGATTGTCCTGAAGCGTTGAGTGAATGATACGTCTTTCATAAGGGTTCATAGGCTCAAGCACAATATCTTTATGTGTCTTTCTTGCCTTTCTTGCTAATCTCTTAGCAAGCTTTTCAAGTGTTGCTCTTCTCTTTTCACGGTAGTTCTCAGTATCAAGAATTACACGAATATAATCTTCTCTGTCTTTATTGACAATCAGACTCACCAGATATTGAAGTGCATCAAGTGTTTGACCACGACGACCAATCAAAAGCGCCATTTCTTCACCTGACATTTCAATAGAAAGATCATCTCCGTTGAGATTCACTTCAAATCCTGCTTCTACGTTCATTTCATCAAGAACGCTTTGCAGAAAATCAATTGCAATCTGATCTATCTTCTTAATTCTTTTGACAAGAATTTTTGCTTCGTTACCGCCAAATATTCCAAGAAAGGCTTTTGAAGGCTCTTCCAAAATTTCATATTCAACCTGATCTTTAGTTGTATCAAGAGCTATCAGTGCTAATTCTAATGCCTCTTCAACTGTTTTACCAGTTTTTTCGATGACATTGTTACTCATGATGTCCATCGCTTAAGCCGCCTCCTTATTAGCTAACTTTGGTACAATGAATTGTTGACCTATTTGGAATGTATTGCTCACACACCAATAAATCATAAGTCCAGATGACATGGATGTACCAAACCATAAAATCATCAGAGGCATCATCATTTGCATTGTCTGCATTTGCTGATTTGCCTGCTGCTGCTTTTTACCGCTTACAAATACCATAGACAGATATGTTGTCAGTGCTGCCACAATCGGCAAAATACCAGGTAGACCATTCAGGAATGGTGTGCCCGTATCAACAAGTGCACCCAGCGTATCTGGAATGCTCAGATCTGTAACCCATAGGAAACCTTGATTCAGTGCGTCTGCGGCAAGTGAAGCATCTCCGCCGAACACATACTTCGCTGGCTGTCTTAAAACACCAAACAGACCAAAAAGGATAGGCATTTGAATAAGTAGAGGAAGACATCCAGCTAAAGGATTGATATTGTGCTCCTTATAAAGCTCCATCATTTTGATGTTCAGAGTCTCTTTATCATTCTTGTACTTCTCTTGAAGCGCCTTTAATTTCGGCTGGACATCATTCATTGCTTTTGTAGATTGAATCTGCTTAAACGACAGCGGAACCAGTAGAAATTTTACGATGACCGTAAAAATAACGATTGCCAGCCAATAGCTGCCAACAAAACCATACACTCCGCCCAGAAGTGCTCCAAGTGCGCGATATATAAAATCCAACGAATTATCCTCCTATTCATTCCACCCATTATTCCAAGGGATCATATCCACCCGGATGAAATGGATGACATCTCATAATTCTTTTCAAACCCATCAGACCACCTTTTGCAGCACCGTATTTCTCAATAGCTTCCATTGTGTATACAGAACACGTCGGATAATACCTGCAGTTGTTTCCTAAAAAAGGTGAAACATAGTTTTTATACAGCCTGATTAGAAAAATGAGTAATTTTTTCAAAATCTACACCTGATTTCTTTTTTTCAATTCCCTAAGTACGCGGTTCATTTCACGGCTCGTATCTTCAAATGTAGCCCGGTTCATTCGAACTCTTGCAACAAATACGATATCATATCCCTGTTCTATTGAATCGGCTCTGAGTCTATACGTTTCCTTTATAAGGCGTTTCACCCTATTACGAACGACTGCTTTACCAACCTTTTTACTTACGGATATACCAACACGGTTTTCGTTTAAGTCATTTTTTTTATAATACATCACAATATACTTTGTGACGACCGATCGGCCCCGTTTATAAACGGCATGGAATTCCCGGCTATTTCTGAGACTTTCTAATCCCACAGTGCATCCTCCGTTTTACTTACCTTCTGACTACTCATTAGAAAATTGCTTTTACGCATTTGTCTCACAGTTAGACATGAAACATAATTCTAAATTGCAAAAAAGACCACGTATCGCGGTCTTATGCAGTCAAGCTTTTTCTGCCTCTTCTTCTTCTGTTTTTAAGAATGTTGCGGCCAGCTTTCGTACGCATTCTCTTTCTGAATCCGTGCTCCATCTTGCGTTGACGCTTCTTTGGTTGATAAGTTCTTTTCACCGAATACACCTCCCCTGTCATAAAATCATATATGAAAATATGCTTAATAGTCGAATACACAAAGTCCGCTAAATAATTATAACGTCAAGGCCCTAGCTTGTCAAGGAAAATCCTTTGAATTCTAAGCTTCCTTTATATATGCGTTTTTTATTCACTTTGTGATAGCTGGCTTTTGGAAAAACCTTTCTCATTATATAAAGGAAGATTTCAAAAATCAACATGTGAATAAAAATTTCTCAAAAAAGTTATCCACAAAGTTCTTCCCTGTGGATAATTATTATATTATAATTGAAATGTCGACAGATATTTGATAGAATGAATTTCGCTGTTGATATGTGAATGTTTCATCCAAATTATTCATTTTGACCATGAATTGTGGATAGTACTGTTAATATATCGTTGATTAATTTCAATTCAGCTCTGTTTTGAACATCTTTGGACCTGTGGAGAGCTGAAGATCCATACTATTAATACTGTGAATAGTATAAAATTTGATCAATCGACTTATTAGATATTCCACAAGTTGATTTTTCGCTTGTGAATATCTTTTTTTGTCTTAATATATCGTTTTTCATAAAGTTATTCACAAAATCTGTGTATATATTGTGGACTAATCAATTTCTATCCATATATATAGGGGGTTAAAACATGGACTTTACCGTTCGTGAACTATGGGATAAGACATTGACCTTGATTAAAAGTGAACTTACTGAAGTAAGTTTCAATACTTGGTTAAAGACAATTGAGCCCATCGCGATTAAAGGAAAAATAATTCTATTAGGCGTGCCTAATGAATTCAACAAGGAAATACTGGAGAATCGATATGTACAGCTTATAGCCAATGCTATCAAGCAGGTTACTTCCATTTCGTATGAACTGGAATTCATCATCCCTGGCGATAACACCTACATTGAAGATGAACCAGAGGAACTCAGCCGTGACAAAGAAGGCTTTGAAGCACCACTTCTGAATCCTAAGTACGTTTTCGATGAATTTGTCATCGGCAATTCCAACAGATTTGCGCATGCTGCGTCTCTCGCAGTTGCCGAATCACCAGCAAGAGCCTACAACCCACTCTTTATCTATGGGGGTGTTGGTCTTGGTAAAACACACTTGATGCATGCGATTGGCCATTATATTCTCGACAGCAATCCATTGTCGAAAGTGGTTTACGTATCCAGCGAAAAGTTCACCAATGAACTGATCAACTCCATCAAGGACGATAAAAACGAAGAGTTCAGAAACAAGTACCGTCATGTCGATGTTCTCCTAGTCGATGATATCCAGTTCATCGCTGGCAAGGAGCGGACGCAGGAGGAATTCTTCCATACCTTCAATGCTTTATATGAAGCAAACAAGCAAATTATCGTTTCGAGTGACCGTCCGCCAAAAGAAATTCCTACTTTGGAAGATCGTCTTCGTTCACGTTTTGAATGGGGTCTCATCACAGACATCCAGGCACCGGATTTTGAAACCCGGATTGCAATATTAAGGAAGAAAGCTGAAGTCGACAGCATCGATATTCCAAATGAAGTCTTTGAATTCATTGCAAAGAAAATCAAATCGAATATCCGAGAGCTCGAAGGTGCCCTGACAAGAATCATCGCATACTCGTCACTGACGAATAAGGAAATCTCGGTGGATCTTTCTCAGGAAGCCCTAAAGGATATCATCTCTTCCTCCAGACCAAAGCAGGTCACTGTCGCGCTGATCAAGGATGTCGTCTCCCAGTACTATAATCTGAAGACAGATGATCTTGAATCAAAGCGCAGAACACGTGCTATTTCTTATCCAAGGCAGATCGCCATGTTCCTCTGCAGGGAAATGACCGATCTATCACTTCCAAAAATAGGCGAAGAATTTGGTGGCCGTGACCACACGACTGTCATTCATGCCTATGACAAAATTCTCAGAGAGCAAAATGAGAAATCTGAGCTCAGTGAAAAACTTGAAAAACTTAAAAAAGAGATTCTTGGTGAATAATCCACAAAATCCTGTGTATAACCATATAGAATCTGTGTATAACTTTAACTTAAACGGGCAAGCTCATAAAAGTGTATAACTTGCCCGTTTTCTTGAACTTATTCACAATTACCTCACAGGCTTAATGCCATGAGCCATAATGGGTCTAACCTATTTTAAACAAATCAACAGGCCCTACTACTATGACTATATTATTATTAATTATATTTTATGGGTTTTCATTACATACTTGACGGGAGGTTATCCACATGAAGTTTTCTTGTCAGCAAAAAGACCTAGCAGCAGGCATTAATATTGTTCAGAAAGCTGTGTCTACCAAAACAACACTTCCTATCCTAAAAGGAATTCTACTTGAATCGAACAACGGCAAGCTGAAGCTCACTGGCAATGATTTAAGTATAGGTATAGAAACAAACATAGATGCAAACATTGAAGTCCCTGGTGGTATCGTTGTATCCTCTAGAATCTTCGGTGAGATCATTCGGAAATTACCAAGTGCACAAGTGGAGATTTCAGCCGACGAACACAATAATGTTCGGATTTTGTGCGAGAAGTCAGAATTCAACCTGGTGGGTCAGCCCGCAGTAGAATATCCTGAACTTCCTGAGGTTGAAGATATACATTCTTTTGAAATGCAGCAGGATCTTCTCAGCAATATGATCAGACAGACCATATTCGCAATCAGCCAGAATGACTCAAAGCCGATTCTGACAGGCTCTCTCATCAAGGTTGAGGGGAACAGCATTACAATCGTAAGTATCGACGGCTACAGACTTGCCATTAGAAAAGCGAGAATTGACTCGGAAATGAACGAGCAGGCTGTCGTACCAGGAAAGACACTTTCTGAAATAAATCGTATTCTTGGTGGATATGACGGAGAAGAGACAGTCAAGATATCCTTTACAGAGAAACACATCCTTGTCAGCGTTGAGAACGTACGTATCGTATCGCGAATTCTTGAAGGTGAGTTCATCCAGTATGAAATGATCCAGCCTAAGGAATTCAAATCCGAGCTGAGCGTCAAGACAGCCGAACTGCTTGATGGCATAGAGCGTGCGAGTCTTATGGCGCGTGAAGGCAAGAACAATTCAATCAAGCTGGCCATTCGTGACAGAAGCATGCATATCACATCCAATACCGAGATGGGCAGTGTGGATGAAGAAGTCATGATAACACTGGACGGTCAGGATCTTGAAATTGGATTCAATCCGAAATATCTGACAGATGCACTTAAAGTAATGGATTGTGAAGATGTGACGATGAAGCTCACAAGCAGTGTGAGTCCTTGTGTCATGATGCCATCTGATCATGACAACTATACGTATATTGTGACACCTGTACGCATCGCAAGCGTATCTTAAGTTAGTCTAAACGCCGAAGTCCTCACAGTGTGTGAGGGCTTCCTTTTTAAAGGGAGGTAACCCCATGCAGGAAGTAAAAATCAGTACGGAATATATCAAGCTGGACCAGTTTTTGAAATTCTCGGAGCTCGTGGATTCAGGCGGTGTTGCGAAGCTTTTCATCAAAGAAGAACTCGTACGCGTGAATGGTGAAGTGTGCACATCAAGGGGCAAGAAGCTCTATGATGGAGATCTGGTTGAACTCTTTGTACCGGATGAAGACGGAAATATTGATGAAATCGTATCGTGCAAGGTGGTTTCAGAAGTTTAGGCGGTGAGCATTTGTATATCGATCAGCTATATTTGAAAAATTATCGCAATTATACAGCTGCAAATATTGAACTGAGTTCAAAGCTCAACATCTTCATTGGCAACAATGCTCAAGGCAAGACCAATCTGTTGGAATCGATCTATGTCACTGGCTTTGGAAAATCTTTTAGAACCAACAGGGACAAGGACCTCTTAAAGATGGATGCTGAACATGCACAGATAAGGGTCCATGCGAAGAAAGCCTATACAGACGTCACTGTTGACTTCAGATTGAACAAACAGGCAGATAAGGATATACGGGTCAATGGAAACCGACTTCAAAAGAGAGCGGATTTATTTGGCGCTCTCAATATTGTCCTGTTTTCTCCTGAAGACCTTAGACTGATCAAGGAGGGGCCTGCAGAGCGCAGAAGGTTCATTGACCGTGAACTCTCCCAAATCAGTCCCAAATACTGCAGAGGCATTATTGACTACATGCATATCATGGGGCAGAGAAATGAGCTTTTGAAGCAGATTTCCTTTAAGAAATCCATGGAAGCCATGGTGCCCATTTGGAATGAAAAGCTGGCGCAGGCAGGCACGGAAGTCATCCTTGCAAGACGAAAATTTCTATCGCGTCTTGGTGAAATGAGCAGGGACATACACTTTGGTATCACTGACGGAAAAGAGTCTTTAAAGATTGCGTATTTATCCAATATTACAGCAAAAAATACGGATGAATATGATACAATATATATGGCGTTTATGAATCGTTTGGAGGCAGCTTTTGAACGGGATGTAAAGCGCGGATATACCAGTGTTGGCCCGCATCGGGATGACCTGGGTATTTTTGTGAACGAAATCGATATCAGACAGTTTGGATCTCAGGGACAGCAGCGGACCGCCGCACTTTCTCTCAGGCTTTCTGAGATTGAAATCATACGCGAGGAAGTTGGGGAATATCCCATTCTGCTCCTTGACGATGTCATGTCAGAACTGGACAGTAGACGTCAGAATGATTTGATCAGAACAATGAAGGACATTCAGACAATCATCACGATTACGGATGTCGATTCCATTGACTCTGAGTATGTTAAAGCAGCTAGAGTTTTTCATGTAGATCAAGGATCGGCCACACAGCAGTAATGTGAAGTGGTGATAAGGTCATCATGTAAAATATAGAAGTGTGAGTGATTTATTCCTGTCTGCATTATACGCATAGAGAGGAAAAATTCGAACGGTCGGGAGGTTTAGACGTGACAGATCGAATTCAGAACGAATACAATGCGGAACAGATACAGGTCCTAGAGGGACTGGAAGCCGTTCGTAAAAGACCGGGCATGTATATTGGTTCCACAAGTCTCAGAGGTCTTCACCATTTGGTGTATGAAATTGTAGACAACAGTATTGACGAAGCCCTAGCAGGTTTCTGTAAGACAATTGAAGTCGTGATAGGGGACGGAAATACGATCAGTGTAACAGATGATGGTCGTGGTATGCCTGTTGGCATGCATCCTAAAATGAATGTGCCAGCAGTTGAAGTCATCCATACGGTGCTTCATGCAGGCGGTAAGTTTGGTGGCGGCGGCTATAAGGTGTCAGGCGGTCTTCATGGCGTTGGCGCATCTGTAGTAAACGCACTCAGCGAATGGATGTATGTTGAAGTTAGACGCGACAGCAATATTTACCGTATAGATTTCGAACGCGGCAAGACTGTAAGACAGCTTGAAGTAGTGGGTTCTGCAACAAGCACGGGTTCCACAACCGTATTTAAGCCGGACCATGAAATCTTCGATGAGCTGGACTATGATTTCGATACACTGGAACACAGACTCAGAGAACTTGCTTTCCTCAACAAGGGTGTAAGGATTGTGCTTAAAGACGCAAGACCAGGCAGTGAAAGTGAAGCCATATTCCATTATGAAGGCGGCATTCAGGAGTTTGTCGTTTACTTGAATAAGAATCGAAAGTCCATTCATGAAAAGGTAATTTACTGTGAAGTTGAAAATGAAGAGAGTACCGTTGAAATTGCCATGCAATATACAGACGGATTTTCAGACAATGTTTTCACCTTTGCAAACAATATCAATACCCACGAGGGCGGTACGCATCTAAGTGGTTTCAGAAGCGCCCTGACACGTGTGGTCAATGATTATGCAAGAAGAAAGAACTTCCTCAAGGAAAAGGATACAAACCTTACAGGGGACGATATCCGTGAAGGTCTTACTGCAATCATTTCAGTCAAGCTGACTGAGCCACAGTTTGAAGGACAGACAAAGACAAAGCTTGGCAACAGTGAGATGAGAGGTATTACAGAGGCTGTAACAGGTGAGCTCATGGCGACTTTCCTGGAGGAAAACCCTGGTGAGGGTAAGATCATCATCGATAAATGCATGCGTGCTGCAAAGGCGAGAGAAGCTGCACGTAAGGCAAGAGATTTGACGCGAAGAAAAGGTGTGCTTGACGGTATGGCCCTTCCTGGAAAGCTGGCTGACTGTTCTGAGCGCGATCCTGTTCTCAGTGAAATATATATTGTCGAAGGGGATTCTGCCGGCGGTTCAGCAAAACAGGGCCGAGACAGAGGAACACAGGCAATTCTGCCGCTGCGCGGTAAGATCATGAACGTAGAAAAAGCAAATATGTCCAGAATTCTGAACTCTGCGGAAATACGCGCTATGATAACCGCATTTGGCTGTGGCATTGGTGAGGATTTTGAACTGGAAAAGCTCAGATATCACAAAATCGTTATCATGACCGATGCCGACGTCGACGGTGCGCATATACGTACCCTTCTTTTGACATTCTTCTTCAGATACATGCGTCCGCTCATAGACAACGGACACATCTATATTGCACAGCCACCGCTGTACAAGGTGAAAAAGAAGACTAAGGAATACTACACGTATTCAGATGCGGAACTCGAACAGCTGCTTCAAGAAATCGGAAAGAGTCCAATGCCTCAGATTCAGCGATACAAAGGTCTTGGCGAGATGAATCCGGAGCAGTTATGGACGACGACTATGGATCCGGAACACAGAACGATGATCCGAGTGAACATTGAAGATGCAGTTGAAGCGGATATGATTTTCTCGACACTAATGGGTGAACATGTTGAGCCACGTCGTGATTTCATCAATAAGTACGCAAAAGATGTTACAAATCTGGATATATAGAGGTGTGTTTTAATGAGTGATACTTACGATAGAGTAATAGGTATAGATATCCGGGAGGAAATGAAAAAATCCTATCTGGATTACGCCATGAGCGTAATAGTAAGCCGTGCTCTTCCGGATGTACGCGACGGTCTAAAACCGGTTCATAGACGTATTCTTTATGCTATGAACGAACTTGGCTTTACATCTGACAAGCAACATAGAAAGTCAGCACGTATCGTCGGTGAAGTACTTGGTAAGTACCATCCACATGGCGACTCATCAGTATACAATGCGATGGTTAGAATGGCGCAGGATTTCTCCATTCGCTATCAGCTTGTAGACGGTCATGGCAACTTCGGTTCCATCGACGGAGACAGTGCTGCGGCAATGCGTTATACTGAAGCGAAAATGACACGTCTTGCTTCAGAGCTTATGAAAGATATTGAAAAGGAAACCGTAGATTTCGGAACGAACTTTGATGAGACTGAAAAAGAGCCTCTTGTTCTACCGGCGCGTTTTCCAAACCTGCTTGTAAACGGATCCAACGGTATTGCCGTAGGTCTGGCAACATCAATTCCACCACACAACCTTTGTGAGGTTATCGATGGTGTTGTAAGAATGATTGATGAACCTGAGACCGATGTTGAAGATCTTATTGAAATCATTAAAGGTCCTGACTTCCCAACAGGCGCAGAAATCATGGGCATGGAGGCAATCAAGAAAGCATATAGAACAGGCAGAGGCCGTGTCCGTGTGCGTTCAAAAGCCGAAATTGAAGAAATCAGAAAAGGAAAGATGGCGATTATCGTCACTGAAATTCCTTATCAGGTCAATAAGGCCAAAATGATAGAGGGTATTGCAGACCTGGTCCGCAATAAGAAAATTGACGGGATTACCGATCTGCGCGACGAGTCTAACAGAAATGGTATCCGAGTTGTTATTGAGCTGCGCAAGGATGTAAATCCAAATGTAGTCCTCAACAAGCTGTACAAGCATTCTCAGCTTCAGGGCACATATTCCCTGATTATGATTGCCCTTGTTGACAATCAGCCTAAGGTTCTGAACCTGTATGAAATTCTAAGCCATTATCTGAACCATCAGAAAGAAGTTGAGACACGTCGCGTTCAGTATGACCTGAAAAAGGCGGAGCAGCGTGCGCATATACTGGAAGGTCTTAGAATAGCTATCGACAATATCGATGAAGTCATCAAAACCATCAGAGGGTCCGAAAATACATCGACTGCCAAGGCAGCCCTTATGGAGCGTTTTGAGCTTTCTGACATCCAGGCACAGGCGATTCTTGACATGCGTCTTCAAAAGCTTACAGGACTGGAACGCGAAAAGGTTGAAACTGAATACCAGCAGGTTATGGCTACGATCAAAGAACTTCGTGCAATCCTGGCAGACGAAGGTCTGCTTATGGCGATCATCAAGGAAGATCTGATCAGAATCAGAGAACGTTATGGCGATGAACGTCGTACAGATATCACATTTGATATTGATGAAATCGATATTGAAGATATGATTGAGCAGGAAGAAGTTGTCGTGACGCTTACACATGACGGTTATATCAAGCGTGTATCGGCGAGTACATATCAGAGTCAGAAGCGTGGCGGCCGCGGCAAGCAGGGCATGTCTACAAAAGAAGAGGATTCGGTCGATCAGATCTACACCATGTCGACGCATGATACCCTTCTTGTCTTTACTAGCTTCGGCAAAATGTACAGACTGAAGACATACGAAATTCCTGATGGCAGCAGAATCTCCAAGGGATCGAACATTGTAAACCTTATTCAGCTTGAGCCTGAGGAAACGGTTAAGACAATGATTCCTGTTCAGGGATTCAATTCAGGTTATCTTGTATTTGCCACAAAACGCGGTACCATTAAGAAGACATCCCTCAGCAAGCTGGATTCCAATAGAAAATCAGGTCTGATTGCAATCAATCTCAATGTTGGAGACGAACTGATTAACATTATGGAAACCACAGGGGATGATGAGCTGATTATCGTCAGCAAGAACGGCAAATCAATCCGATTCCATGAGAATGACGTTCGAGAAATGGGACGTACAGCAACAGGCGTACGTGGTATTCAACTGGATGAAGATGATGAAGTTGTTGTAATGGAACGTGTAGAAGAAGACTCAAATCTGCTCGTAGTCAGCGAGTTTGGATATGGCAAGCAGACGCCTATTGAAGAATATCGCATTCAGACACGTGGCGGCAAAGGCATAAAGACATACAACATTACGGATAAGACCGGTGTACTCATTGGTGCGCAGATTGTTCATCCTGGTGATGAAATCATGATTATCAATAACATCGGTGTACTGATTCGTCTGAGCGTTGATGATATTTCAACGATGGGACGATCGACATCGGGTGTTACTCTGATGCGTACCAAGGATGACAGTATGCTTGTTTCCATTGCAAAGGTTCATGATACGGATGACGAGGATGAACTTGAAGGTGAAGATCTAGCTTCTGACAATCCAGAGGATTCTGCAGAAGAGGCGAATGCTGAAAGCACATCAGAAGCATCTGATGAAGCGTAAAATCACCTTAAAGGCCTTTTCAGGGCATATTAATAATCTTTATATAAGTTCTGAATAAGAGCATTTTCAATGGTTTCACATGAATAATGACATATTTGAAAGCCTTCCACCTGATTTAAGTGGAAGGCTTTTTGCATTTACATGTTTAAAGCATACCAGGAAGGGAATATTAACAATATAGCCCCCTTTAATATATTTGATTCGAGTTGTCAGGAGTCTTTTTTAAGACTCCATTTTTTTTCCCGGGAAAAGTGGAAAGTGACATCCAAACTGCATACGAAAAGCGCCCTATATAGAAATAAGGCGCTTTTTTTACGTTTATATAATCGAATATGGCAGGAAGAAACAAATGTGAACCAGCAAATCAAGAATTACATAGAAAGTAATCTGCTTTAGAAAATGATCGTTCTTTCCAACCCGAGTCCTGTTTCTCAGAAGATATACTGAAAATGTCATGGCACTTAATATGAAAAGTGCCGACCAGTGTGCCACAGGTGCAACCAGAAAGCGCGGCCACAGGTTATCTGCGGTGAAGAAGGGGAACAGATCGAACCCGAAAGTATAGAGTTTGCTGAGTATGAAGACAGCAAATATGATTACAGTCATCTTGTGTTTGTTCTGCTCTGCCCAGTTCAGCTTAAACATGAGGATTGGCGCAGTAATGACAAGCAGTGGCAGTATGATGGTCATCAGAGGCGGTATGCCTGCGAGAATCAGCGCAGGATAGGTTGTTATCGTACGCATGAAAATATCAAACAGTGTTTCAGCCGAGTAATCTCGACTTGCAGCGATGAGCTTTGGATCACTGGAAGCCATATAGACGATGTTGTCGGTATCCGTCTGTTCATTGTAAATCAGGTAGTCATAGCTGCCCAGGTGAAGATATGATGGTTTGACCGAGCTTCTTTCAGATTTTGTGAGCTGAATGAACTCATCGGTGCCATGGGTTGTCTTGTATAAATTAGGATAGGCTTGAATGCCTTTTGCAATTTCCGTTCTGCCCAAATTGGTAGCCCAGAAATTGATAAGATAGCTTAGGCTGCCATTATCCTCTTCAATAAGATAAGGAATGGCTTCGTATGTATCGACCTCATAACCGCTATGGGAAAAGTCTGAGGGGTTATGTTGGTTCAAAATGAAGAAATCCACGTAATTTGTAATAAAACGCATATGCTTCATTGTTGAAATGATAATTGTTTCATCGCCGACAGAAGCCATAGTCACATTGATTGGCTTGATTGCGCTGAGTGAAGGCAAGATGTAGAGCTGGTGCGTCTGATCTCCTGCAGCACTGGATGTAAAAGTATCGAGGTGATAAGTGCTGCCCTTCATGGTAATGGCCGAAATGAAGTAGTCGTTATCTTGCTTGCTGATTTCAGCAAGTTCGATACGTCCGTCAAATTCCGGCGAGAAGCGTTTGATCAAGTCATGGTCAACATAGGCCACTTCTGTGTGATTGAATGCTGTGACGTGGTCCTTTGTAAGTTTGAAGTCCATATTTTCAAGGACCATGGTTTTCGAGTCCTTGAGTTCAAAGGAAAATGGGTCTATATTCATGAATGTGATTTCAGACTGTGCTTCAGAAAGGATAATAAGCTTAAGTCTGTCTTCTGAATAGGTTCCCGTTACTTCTGAAGCTGCGCTTTCAAGACTAAGGGTCTTGCTGTTGACTTGTTCTGCGGAAGTTGTGAATGTTTTCAGGGTCAAGTCATTGTCAATGACATTGATATTGATGAAGGTATTGTCATCGATGCCAAGGGCCAGCGTATTGTTGGAAGAAAGACTTTCAAAATCCATTTTGGGCTTATAGGCGTCTATTTCAATTGGATTGGACCAATTGTCACTTGGCAGCTTTACCTGTTCCTCATAGATGAAGATAAAGAGTGAGGAAAAAATAAAAATGACCATAAGGCCAATCAGTATTCTCCAAGGTTGTAGTTTTTTCAGCATGAGACCTCTCCATTCCAATTAATGCAAGTTTATTTTGATAGATGCATTAATATTTTGACTTTAAAATTATTATAACGTGAAAGTTGTTGCATTTGGTTAAAAAAATAATAACAAACAATTAATATTTGTTAATATTCTGAATAAATAAGCAAATATGGCTAGTGTGAAATTTTTTCAATGATTTTTTGTCTTCCGTCAGTCGTTCTAGTATAATGATATTAAATCTTATAAAAATCAAATTATTGTTTAGTCGTAGAATATGTCAGGTAAGAATGTTCTAGACATGATTTTTTGACCTAGAACAATAATTAACCGCAATAAAATTATATTAAAGGGGGCAGCTATATGTCGCTGAAAATGAATAAGCAATTTCAGGACATGGATCAGTTTTGGTCTATCGAGTTGATTGGTGATGTTGATATTCAGACATCAGGCAGATTAAAAGAGGAATTGAACCAGTTACTTGACCAGAGAGAGTGTGACATCGATATTGATTGTTCGAACCTGAGCTATATTGATTCAACGGGTCTGGGTGTATTAATTGGAGTTTTGAAGCGTGTCAAAAAGAATGAGAATGAAATCTTGATTTCAAATGCACAGCAAAATATTCTCAAGCTGTTGAAAATTACAGGACTGGACAAGATCTTTGTCATGAAGTAATTCAAATTTTGTAATAATTAAAAAGGGTGGACGATTTGTATGAATGATTGCATTTCATTGACATTGCCTACGAAATCAGAGTATGTCAGCGTAGCCAGACTGACAGCTTCAGTCGTAGCGAACAACATGGGATTTGATATCGAATCTATTGAAGATATTAAAGTGGCTGTTGGTGAAGCTTGCAATAATGTAGTATTGCATGGCGCTTGCGAGAGTGATTTCAAAATAAGCTTCATTATTGAAAACAGTGAGTTTGTAGTAGAAGTAAATGACAGTGGTAATGGGTTTAGAGTTGATAATTATAATGAACCGGACCTACTTAATCCAGGTGAAAATGGACTCGGAATATTCATTATGAAATCATTGATGGATGATGTAACTGTTAACTCAGAATTGGGTCAAGGCACAATGATCCGTATGATAAAGAGACTCGTTGTTTAACGCGTTACATAAAAATTAGAAAGTTGACGCGGATACTTGGGTTTATCAGGGGCTGATATTATGACTAGTCAAAAAATCTCCAGCAATAAGGATATTGACTTACATAGCATGGAGAGTATTAAAGATATTGACAGTAAGGTACTGTTTAAAATGTACAAGGAATCAAAGGACATTGATATACGCAATGAGCTGATTCACAGATATATGTACATTACAGAGATACTGTCCAAGAAGTATGTGAATAAAGGTATTGATTATGAAGATATCTATCAGGTGGCCTCTCTAGGTCTTATATATGCGATTGAACGGTATGATGTGGATCGCGGATTTGAATTTTCAAGTTTTGCGACACCAACTATTATTGGAGAAATCAAAAAGTATTTTAGAGATAAGGGCTGGTCTGTCAGGGTTCCAAGACGTATACAGGAGCTCAGTAAGAAAATCAATGTGGCAAAAAGCAAGTTGCAGCAAGATTTGCAGCGCGTGCCTAAAATTGAAGATATTGCCGAGTATCTCTCATGTACAGAGGAACAGGTTATTGAGGCAATGGAAGCATCACAGGTATACACGCCAAAATCTCTGGATATCAGCTATGACAGCAGTGGTGATGACAAAGATATTCAACTGCTGGATATCATTGGTGAAGATGATAAGTATTTCGATGTCATTGAGAATCGTGACTTTATAGAGAAGTGCATGGAAAAACTCAATGAGGTGGAGCTCAAAATCATTCGGGATCGTTTCTTTGAGAGCAAGACGCAAATTCAGGTTGCAAACGAACTTGATGTCTCACAGATGACTGTATCCAGAATGGAGAAGAAAATCATCAAGAAATTTAGAAAAGAATATAAGAAGCTTACTGAAATATAAGCATGAAAAAATCCCCTTTATCTTTAATGAAGGGGATTTTTATGTCAGGTTTAGAAAATAACAAAGCCCATTTTCTTTTTAAAACGCGTCAGAAGATCTTTCTAAATCTCTCTTGCATGCTTTGCACCCTCTTTGACATTTTTGCAGTAGGATCATCCAGTGAAATGATACGCGCTCCAACCTTGCTTATTATAGGTTCTGAGGAACAGTAACAGAATGTAAGTCAACAACACAGTGGAAACAATTCTTATAATATTGGGAGTTCAAAGACTCAACTTATCGGCAGAATCTCCTAAAGTATCTTAGAATACCCCAAAATATAAGAGGTGAAAATACATTAAATTCCATGATTACGGATGTTAATTCTGGGTTATATATAGGAAGCGACACGGTAACAAAAAGCAAGTGATAGATAACCGAGTTTTTAGAATATTTTTTCTTTAAAAAAGAGGGTTGACGCTCACTGGCTCGGGTGCTATTATAGTCAAGTACCGCTTGAGGGCAGTACGGTCAGCACAGCAAACAAAACGATTTCGAGAAATGTTGATAGCAAGTCATCGGAAAAAAGTTTTAAAAAGTGCTTGACACGAAACACTGAAAAGTGTTATGATAATTGAGTCGCCGGTTGGTGACGTAAACCAAATTTAACATTAAATTGTTGAGTTTCCGGTCTTTGAAAATTAAACAGTATAGAATTAACACGTTCAATTCTTTTACCGCATCAAGACAAGGTCTAGATGCACCAAAGATTCGTAACGGATGATAATGATTAATTAGTCAGATTCATCTGAGCGATCAAAAACATTTGAAACATTTTTTCAAAGAGTTTGATCCTGGCTCAGGATGAACGCTGGCGGCGTGCTTAACACATGCAAGTCGAGCGAGAAGCTTCTGAACGATCCTTCGGGTGAGTGATGGAGTGGAAAGCGGCGGACGGGTGAGTAACGCGTGGGCAACCTGCCCCATACAGAGGGATAGCCACTGGAAACGGTGATTAATACCTCATAAGACCACAGTAACACATGTTACAGAGGTAAAAACTCCGGTGGTATGGGATGGGCCCGCGTCAGATTAGCTAGTTGGTGAGGTAATGGCTCACCAAGGCGACGATCTGTAGCCGACCTGAGAGGGTGATCGGCCACACTGGAACTGAGACACGGTCCAGACTCCTACGGGAGGCAGCAGTGGGGAATATTGCACAATGGGCGAAAGCCTGATGCAGCAACGCCGCGTGAACGATGAAGGCCTTCGGGTTGTAAAGTTCTTTTCTTGGAGAAGAATCCATGACGGTATCCAAGGAATAAGCCCCGGCTAACTACGTGCCAGCAGCCGCGGTAATACGTAGGGGGCAAGCGTTATCCGGAATCACTGGGCGTAAAGGGAGTGTAGGCGGTCAAGCAAGTCAGGGGTGAAAGGCATCGGCTCAACCGATGTAAGCCTTTGAAACTGTTTGACTTGAGTGCAGGAGAGGTAAGTGGAATTCCTAGTGTAGCGGTGAAATGCGTAGATATTAGGAGGAACACCAGTGGCGAAGGCGACTTACTGGACTGTAACTGACGCTGAGGCTCGAAAGCGTGGGGAGCGAACAGGATTAGATACCCTGGTAGTCCACGCCGTAAACGATGAATACTAGGTGTCTGGGGTCGAACCCAGGTGCCGCAGCTAACGCATTAAGTATTCCGCCTGGGGAGTACGCACGCAAGTGTGAAACTCAAAGGAATTGACGGGGACCCGCACAAGCAGCGGAGCATGTGGTTTAATTCGAAGCAACGCGAAGAACCTTACCAGGTCTTGACATACAGATGACCGGTCCTTAATCGGACCTTTCCTTCGGGACATCTGATACAGGTGGTGCATGGTTGTCGTCAGCTCGTGTCGTGAGATGTTGGGTTAAGTCCCGCAACGAGCGCAACCCTTATCGTTAGTTGCCATCAGGTAATGCTGGGCACTCTAGCGAGACTGCCGTGGACAACACGGAGGAAGGTGGGGATGACGTCAAATCATCATGCCCCTTATGATCTGGGCTACACACGTGCTACAATGGTCGGTACAACAGGCAGCGAAAGGGTGACCTGGAGCTAATCCTCTAAAGCCGATCTCAGTTCGGATTGTAGGCTGCAACTCGCCTACATGAAGTTGGAGTTGCTAGTAATCGTGGATCAGAATGCCGCGGTGAATGCGTTCCCGGGTCTTGTACACACCGCCCGTCACACCATGGAAGCTGGGGGCGCCCGAAGCCTGTGATCCAACTCCTTGTGGGAGGAAGCAGTCGAAGGTGAAATCAGTGACTAGGGTGAAGTCGTAACAAGGTAGCCGTATCGGAAGGTGCGGCTGGATCACCTCCTTTCTAAGGAGAACGTACTCTATACTGTTTAATTTTGAGAGACCGAAAGTCTCTAAATAACATGTGAAGCACATGGGGGTATAGCTCAGCTGGGAGAGCACCTGCCTTGCACGCAGGGGGTCGCAAGTTCGAATCTTGTTACCTCCACCATTTTCGCTTTTTAGCGAATAACTTCACAGATTGCACCTTGAAAACTGCATATGAATTAGAAGACGAAAACGTATCAAACCAAAAATGAAGTATAAACTAAGTTTTAGGGAAGATACAGTTTCACTGAGGTAAACAAACTCAAACTCGAATTATAAATACTCATTGATTAATAATCAGAGAACAGTTTATCAAGACGAAACAGTCGCTTTCAGATCGAGGCGCACGAAGGAAGAGGGAAGGCGCGTATAACATACGCAACTGACTGATGACAGAGTAGCAACGAAGAGCTGGAAGATGAATGTGAGTCGTTAAATTGGTCAAGTTAATAAGAGCATAGGGTGGATGCCTTGGCACTAAGAGCCGATGAAGGACGTGGTAAGCTGCGAAAAGTCCTGGGGAGCTGCAAGCAAGCGTTGATCCAGGAATGTCCGAATGGGGGAACCCGGCTGTCGTAATAGGCAGTCACCGTGCACTGAATACATAGGTGTACGGAGGGATACTCGGGGAACTGAAACATCTAAGTACCCGAAGGAGAAGAAAACAAAAGTGATTTCCTAAGTAGCGGCGAGCGAACGGGAAAGAGGCCAAACCAGAGACTACGGTTTCTGGGGTTGCGGACGCATCATAAGTGATGGCGGTATTCTAGTCGAAGAGGTTTGGAAAGACCCACCGAAGAAGGTGACAGTCCTGTAGACGAAAGAAGAAGGCCCACGATGCGCACCAGAGTACCACGGGGCACGTGAAACCTTGTGGGAAGCCGGGAGGACCATCTCCCAAGCCTAAATACTCCTTAGTGACCGATAGCGCATAGTACCGTGAGGGAAAGGTGAAAAGAACCCCTGTCGGGGAGTGAAATAGAACCTGAAACCCTATGTTTACAAGCAGTCGAAGAACTTTATATGTTCGACGGCGTACTTTTTGTAGAACGGGCCAACGAGTTACGTTATGCAGCAAGGTTAAGGTGTTCAGCACCGGAGCCATAGCGAAAGCGAGTCTGAAGAGGGCGTGTAGTTGTATGGCGTAGACCCGAAACCGGGTGACCTATCCATGAGCAGGGTGAAGCTGAAGTAAAATTCAGTGGAGGCCCGAACCCATATCTGTTGAAAAAGGTTGGGATGACTTGTGGATAGCGGAGAAATTCCAATCGAACTCGGAGATAGCTGGTTCTCCCCGAAATAGCTTTAGGGCTAGCCTTGATGTGAGTGATGCGGGGGTAGAGCACTGACTGTCCTAGGGGGCTTCACCGCCTACCGAAGACTATCAAACTCCGAATACCGCAATCATATAATCAGGAGTCAGACTATGTGTGATAAGATTCATGGTCGAGAGGGAAACAGCCCAGACCGTCAGCTAAGGTCCCAAAGTCCAAGTTAAGTGGGAAAGGATGTGGGGTTGCTTAGACAACTAGGATGTTGGCTTAGAAGCAGCCATTCATTTAAAGAGTGCGTAATAGCTCACTAGTCGAGTGACCCTGCGCCGAAAATTACCGGGGCTCAAACTTGGCACCGAAGCTACGGCAGTACATTGTACTGGGTAGGGGAGCATTGTATGCGGGCAGAAGCTATACCGTAAGGAGTGGTGGACTGCATACAAGAGAGAATGTTGGCATGAGTAGCGAGAGGCAGGTGAGAATCCTGCCCGCCGAAAACCTAAGGTTTCCTGGGGAAGGTTCGTCCGCCCAGGGTTAGTCAGGGCCTAAGCCGAGGACGAGAGTCGTAGGCGATGGACAACTGGTTAAGATTCCAGTACCACCGAAAATCGTTTGAGAGATGGAGTGACAGGGAATGCAAAGCGATCGCACTGATGGATGTGCGTCCAAGCGTCAAGTGAGAAGAATCAGGCAAATCCGGTTCTTTAATTGCAAGGCGTGATGGGGAGTGAAAAATAAGTAGCGAAGTCGCCGGAGAGTCCTTCAAGAAAAGCTTCTATCGAGATTGTAGGTGCCTGTACCGTAAACCGACACAGGTAGGTGAGTAGAGAATACTAAGGCGAGCGAGATAACCATTGTTAAGGAACTCGGCAAAATGACCCCGTAACTTCGGGAGAAGGGGTGCCGCATTAGGGTGTTAAAGCTCGAAGCGGCCGCAGAGAACAGGCCCAAGCAACTGTTTACCAAAAACACAGGTCTCTGCTAAGTCGAAAGACGATGTATAGGGGCTGACGCCTGCCCGGTGCTGGAAGGTTATGAGGAGAGGTTAGCGTAAGCGAAGCTTTGAATCGAAGCCCCAGTAAACGGCGGCCGTAACTATAACGGTCCTAAGGTAGCGAAATTCCTTGTCGGGTAAGTTCCGACCCGCACGAAAGGCGTAATGATTTGGGCACTGTCTCAACAATGGACTCGGTGAAATTGTAGTACCGGTAAAGATGCCGGTTACCCGCAGCAGGACGGAAAGACCCCGTGGAGCTTTACTGTAGCTTGGCACTGGACTTTGGTATAGCATGTACAGGATAGGTGGGAGGCTTAGAAGCGTGTACGCCAGTATGCGTGGAGCCACTGTTGGGATACCACTCTTGCTATATCAGTGTCCTAACCGTGCGCTGTTATCCAGCGTCGGGACAATGTCAGGTGGGCAGTTTGACTGGGGCGGTCGCCTCCTAAAGAGTAACGGAGGCGCTCAAAGGTTCCCTCAGTGCGGTTGGAAATCGCGCGAAGAGTGCAAAGGCAGAAGGGAGCTTGACTGCGAGACATACAGGTCGAGCAGGGACGAAAGTCGGACTTAGTGATCCGGCGGTACCGAATGGAAGGGCCGTCGCTCAACGGATAAAAGCTACCCCGGGGATAACAGGCTTATCTCCCCCAAGAGTCCACATCGACGGGGAGGTTTGGCACCTCGATGTCGGCTCGTCTCATCCTGGGGCTGTAGTCGGTCCCAAGGGTTGGGCTGTTCGCCCATTAAAGAGGCACGCGAGCTGGGTTCAGAACGTCGTGAGACAGTTCGGTCCCTATCCGCTGTGGGCGCAGGAAATTTGAGAGGAGCTGTCCTTAGTACGAGAGGACCGGGATGGACAAACCTCTGGTGTATCTGTTGTTCCGCCAGGAGCACTGCAGAGTAGCTACGTTTGGACGGGATAAGCGCTGAAGGCATCTAAGCGCGAAGCCCCCCTCAAGATAAGATTTCCCATCCTTTATGGAGTAAGACCCCTGATAGACTAACAGGTTGATAGGTCCAAGGTGTAAGTGCAGCAATGTACTCAGCTGATGGATACTAATAGGTCGAGGACTTGACCAATAAGAATTTGGGTCAAACCAAAGTGAAACATACGTCTTTTAAGATCATGTGCAGTTTTGAAGGAGCAATTCTTCATAAGAAATCCGGTGACGATGGCGAAGAGGTCACACCTGTTTCCATTCCGAACACAGCAGTTAAGCTCTTCTGCGCCGATGGTACTTGGGGGGAAGCCCCCTGGGAGAGTAGGTCGTCGCCGGTTTCTTTATAAAATTTATCGCGAGAGCGAGAATATACATTCTGCCTCGTGGCAGATTTTTTAATTTAAAGAAAAACACACATGCGGGTGTGGCGGAATTGGCAGACGCGCCAGATTTAGGTTCTGGTGTCAATAGACGTGGGGGTTCAAGTCCCTCCACCCGCACCATATTTTGCGGAAGTGGCTCAGTGGTAGAGCATCGCCTTGCCAAGGCGAGGGTCGCGAGTTCGAATCTCGTCTTCCGCTCCAGTAAAAATTCTGAACATAGCGTTCAGAATTTTTTATTTGGATGAATAACAGAGATAATTCGGGTGCTGCAAAGAGCTGCTTAACTTCTTAAAAGAGAGGTGCGCTCAATGTATGGACCTTTTCGTGTATGGACAGACACTGGAGAGATCCGTCTTTGATGCTGTTTAGTAAATCTTTTGGCAGTGCATGCAATAATTAAGCAAATCATTAAAATAATGCTTATTTATAAGCATTTAACATTCTCTTAACTTTAAAAAATACAAATTATTTCAAAAAAACTGTACATTAAAAGAACATTGCCTAAAATATTGCAAGAATTAAAAGATGAACTTTCACATAATCATGGTCGAATTGAATGGCGGAATAGCTCATACCCATTGAAAATACTAGGGTTTGAAGATGTTTCCGCTTAATTGGACTTATTTGAAAACATGAATGTGAAAGATTTAAAAAAATGGGATACATTTTTTCATTTGTATGTGTGAAGACGGTAATTATAATGTATACATAATAATCCTTTTATTTAGATAAAGTACACAAAGAAAAAATGTAAAATAGCCAAAAACGTTGGAAAATGAGCGTTTCTATCGTTGACACTCTATAGAAAGTGATATAGAATAAGATAGCAGTTTAATGTACAGATATTTATACAATCGATGCGTAATATTTTGGAGGCATTTTTATAATGGACCTTTTTGACCAGAAGAAGGAGAACAAGTCCTTAACTTCTATTATCTTTGAAAAAATTCGAGAAGACATACTGAATGGTATGTACAATCCAGGTGAGAAAATCGTAGAGGCGAAATTGGCTGATGAACTGGGCGTTAGCCGAACACCTGTCCGAGAAGCTCTAAAGCAGTTAGAACTTGATGGTTTGGTTGAAAACATTCCAAACCGTGGCGTAATCGTTAAAGGTGTGACTGCTCAAGACATCATGGATATATATACTATTCGTGAGACTATTGAAGCTATTGCAGCTAAGTGGTCAGTAGAGAGAATGTCGCAGGAAGATTTGGACAGCCTCAAGGAAATTTACGAACTCATGGAATTCTATACTTTCAAGAAAGACGTAGATAAAATCTTTGAACTGAACACAAAATTCCATGAACTGATTTATAGTGCAACGAATAGCCGCTTTCTTGAGCACGTGCTTAGAGACTTCCAGTTGTTTATCAAGAGCACGCGCTATGAGTCATTAAAGACAGAAGGCCGTATGGAGCACACGCTTAATGAGCATAAGGAGATCCTGGACGCTTTTATTGAAAGAGATCAGGATAAGGCAGTAGAAAAAATCATTGAGCATATCAGCCATTCTAAAGAGAACTTTGAAAGAAGACACGTACTGTAAAAGTCAGCCCTGAGCAATCAGGGCTTTTTTATTGCCTTAAAAGAGGATGTAGTTGAAGGGAATCAAAAAAGCATGTGTATTGACGTTCTGCGTGGAAAGTAATAAAATGTTTTCGTTAACGTGATTGGACATATTCACGGCAAGGAAAATGAGAGGAGCGATTTATGACGCAGTCGAGAAGAGATGCAATAATTGAATTGCTTCAAACTGGGTCAGAGCCCGTAACAGGTTCATGCCTGGCTAAGAAATACGATGTTAGCCGTCAGGTGATAGTACAGGATATAGCTGTATTGAGAGCATCCGGCTACAATATTGTTGCAGCATCGAACGGATATTTCATGCCAAGCGAAGTGAAAAAGGACCTGTTAATCAAGACGGTCGTGTGCCAGCATGACTGTTCAAGAATAGGCGATGAACTCAAGATTATGCTTGAATATGGCTGTAAGGTACTCAATGTCATTGTGGAGCATCCCGTATATGGTGAAATCATTGGTCAGCTGATGATTGATTCAAAACGGTCTCTAATCGATTTTCTGAAAAAGGTAGAGACAGCTTCGGCACTCCCACTTTCAGCATTGACAGAGGGTGAACATATTCATACAATAGAGGTGCCGAGCGAAAAAATATATCAGGCGCTTGTGCGTGATCTACGGGAAAATGGTTTTATATCGGAATAGCCAATAAGCCTTTAAAGCGGCTTATTATTATGCTTTGAGGTGACAAGACACCTGTGTATACAGTTGTCGGATTGAAAGGAATGACGAATTTGGATCAAATCCATATGATAGAAGAAATAAAGAGACTGAAAAAAGAAAAGAATGCAATCATACTGGCGCATAACTATCAGATTCCTGAAGTTCAGGATGTTGCAGATGTCGTTGGGGATTCGTTGAAGCTCAGTCAGGTAGCGTCAGAAACTGACCACGACATGATTATCTTTTGCGGGGTTCACTTCATGGCTGAAAGTGCGAAAATCCTCAGTCCACAAAAAAAGGTTATTCTGCCTGTCATAGATGCAGGATGTCCAATGGCTGACATGGTCACTGGCGAAGATCTTAAGAAATTCAGGGATGAAAACCCGGGAGTTCCGGTTGTGACCTATGTGAATTCTTCAGCAGAGGTTAAGGCCTACAGTGATATTTGCTGCACATCTTCAAATGCGGTTAAGGTTGTCGAGTCTCTGGGTGCTGAGAAAATCCTATTTGCGCCAGATAAGAATCTGGGCCACTACGTGCAGCAGCAAGTACCAGGCACGGAAATCATTCGATGGGATGGCTATTGTATCACCCATGAGCGTGTGAGACTTGAAGAACTCGAAGCTAATAAGGCAGCAAGACCGGACTCACCAATACTCATTCATCCGGAATGCAATCCTAAGCTTGTTGAGCGTGCGGACTTTGTGGGCAGTACGGCCCAAATCATAGAGCATGTGCGCAATTCAGACAAGAAGTCCTTTATCATAGGAACCGAAATGGGCATACTGCACACCCTGCGTAAGGAAAATCCGGACAAGGACTTCAGAATACTCTCAGGATTTCTCACATGCCACAATATGAAAAAGACATCTCTTGAGAATGTCTATACGGCACTAAAAGATGAAACATATGAAATTACTGTATCAGAGGAAATTCGTGTAAAGGCGTATGAAGCCCTTGAACGAATGCTCAGTGTAACCAGATAAGCAGGTGAGGCAAATGACACGACGGTATCTAATGGATTTTGAAGCCGATATGGGCAACGAAAAGACGTATGACTGCATTGTCGTGGGATCAGGCATAGCCGGTCTTTATACAGCACTGTCCATAGCAGAGGACCTAAGGGTTCTTGTCGTTACCAAGTCGGTTCTGTCCGACAGTAACAGCAATCTGGCACAGGGTGGCATTGCTGCCGCTATGCATGCGGAGGACGTGCCAATTCATATTGAAGATACATTGAAGGCTGGAAGTGCCTATAACGACTTTCAGGCAGTCAGTGTAATGATTGAAGAAGCCCATGAACGTATTCATGAGCTGCTTGATTTAGGTATAGAGCTGGACTGTGACGAAGAGGGCAATCTTCTCTCGACAAAGGAAGGCGGACACAGCACAAGGCGTGTTCTTCACTACAAGGACTATACCGGCGAAGCCGTCATTAAAGGACTTATTGAGGCGGCGCTTAAAAGAAAGAACATTGACTTCGCTCAACATACCACAGCCGTCGACATACTTGAACAGGATGGTCAGGCAGTCGGCATTTTAACCGTTCATAGGGGGATTAGAAAAGTGTTTGCAAGTCGTAATGTCGTACTCGCCACTGGGGGTGTCGGGGGACTGTATGAAGCGACTACAAACACAGGTATTCTAACAGGCGACGGACTGGGAATGGCACTGCGAGCACAGATATCGTTGAAGGACATGGAATTCATTCAATTTCATCCGACTGCCTATTCAGATGGAAAGACAACCTTTCTGATTTCAGAGGCTGTTCGTGGGGAAGGCGGTCATCTGATCAATTCAGATGGGGAACGTTTTATGGAAGGCAAACATCCACTTAAGGAGCTTGCGCCTCGGGATGTCGTATCAAGGGCCATGTTTGACCAGATGCTAAGCGGAAAGACACTTTATCTTGATGTGCGGCACTTAGGAAAGGACTATCTCGCAAAAAGATTTCCAACCATATACGAGAAATGCGTGAGCGTCGGCTACGACATGGCAGCAGTCCCTGTTCCAGTCAGGCCGGTCCAGCATTATATCATGGGTGGCATTGAGACAGATATGAAGGGAAATACGAGCATGCAAGGCCTTTATGCGTGCGGTGAAACTGCTTGTACTGGAGTTCATGGAGCCAATAGACTGGCAAGCAACTCCCTGCTTGAAGGACTTGTGTTTGGAAAGCGTATTGCAAGTCAAATCAATGGGCTCAGAAATACGGCGCCCATAACAGGGACGCTGAACTATCGGTCTGAAGCGGAGAAGACATTTGATGCTGAAGCTGTAAAGTCGGCGGTCAGAGAAACGCTGACAAAATCAGCGGGAATCATTCGAAAGAAGGCGCTTCTAGAAAGAGGACAGGCGCAGATGAGCACCCTTCTGCAAGAGTTGGGGGCACGCACTGTATCGAGTGAGGAAGACATTGAAGCCTACAATATGGCCTATGTGGCGCATCAGGTGATTTTGGCGGCCTGCGACAGATCGGATTCTCTCGGAAGTCATATTGTTTACTGAAAGGAAGATTAGCATTGAAATTCATGGGTCTTGAAAGACAAATTGAGAATTGGCTGATTGAAGACATGCCCTATATGGATATGACAACCGATATGCTGGACATCGACAACAAAAATGTCAGTGCGGAAGTTACAGCCAAAGAGTCCGGTGTAATTGCGGGAACAGAGGTTTTCGAAGCGGTTTTTAAAAAAATCAGTCCACAATTTGAAGTGGTGCATTTTATAAAGGACGGTGACGCAGTCGACAAGGGCACAGTGCTGTTCAAGGTCACCGGACCTGCTGTTGACATGTTAAAGGGTGAAAGACTCGCTCTGAACCTGCTGCAGCGCATGTCAGGCATAGCCACACTTTCCAGTCGCTTTGCAGAGGCTGTCAGTGGTTATGAGACAAAAATTGTCGATACACGCAAGACAACACCGGGACTTAGACAGCTGGAAAAGTATGCTGTACGTGTCGGCGGCTGCTTCAATCACAGATACAGTCTTTCTGATGCAGTCATGATCAAGGACAATCATATTAAGGCTGCAGGCGGCATTATGGAAGCTGTCGGCAGCATTCGGGGAAAAATTGGCCATACGGTCAAAATCGAAGTTGAGGTGACAGGGTTGGAAGAGCTGGAGACTGCGCTTAAAGCAGGTGCAGATATAATCATGCTTGACAATATGTCCCTTGCAGATATGAAGACCGCTGTGGATCGTGCTGCTGACAAAGCAATCCTGGAGGCATCGGGTGGGGTCAATCTAAATACTGTAAAAGATATTGCAGCGACAGGCGTTCATATTATCAGTGTTGGTGCGTTGACCCATTCATATCGGTCAATGGATATCAGCATGAATATTGCGCTGTAGCAAGGGGATGAAAAACAATGAAATCGTTCAACATACGGGAATATTTGATAAAGACACTTAACGGCATGGCACTTGGCCTATTTGCATCACTCATTATCGGCTTGATTCTTAAGCAGATTGGTGATTTTACAGGCCTTGACCAGCTTGTGCATTACGGCAAGATGGCACAGTTCATGATGGGCCCTGCAATCGGTGGTGCAGTGGCATACAGTGTCGGGGCACCGCCTCTTGGCATATTTGCCTCCATTGTGGCCGGTGCCATTGGAGCAGGTTCTCTGAAGGTTGCAGATACCGGTGCCTTTATGGCTTCCATCGGAGAGCCAATGGGTGCTTTTGTAGCAGCACTCTGTGCGGCTGAATTTTCGAAAGTCATCGCAGGCAAGACAAAAGTGGATATTGTTCTGGTTCCTGCACTGACCATCATCGTGGGCGGTCTAGTGGGTACAACAATCAGTCCATGGATTGCCATGATCATGCGTGCGCTTGGTGAAGTCATCAATACGGCAACAGTTCTTCACCCGATTCCGATGGGGATCATTGTGGCCATACTTATGGGGATGATTCTGACACTGCCCATATCAAGTGCGGCACTGGCCATATCCTTAGGACTTTCAGGACTTGCAGCTGGTGCATCGCTTATAGGATGCTCAGCGCAAATGATTGGATTTGCAGTCATTTCATACAGGGAAAATGGATTTGGTGGTTTTATTGCACAAGGACTGGGCACTTCTATGCTTCAGGTGCCAAATATTATTAGAAATCCGCTAATTTGGGTTCCACCGACGCTTGTAAGTGGTATAATAGGACCACTAGGAACTACAATCTTCAAAATGGAATCAAACAGCATTGGGGCAGGAATGGGTACAAGTGGCCTCGTAGGCCAGTTTGGTACGATTGCTGCAATGTCTGAGACAACACCCATGTCTGAGATTGTCCTGAAAATGGGACTCTTGCATTTCGTTTTACCGGCAATTTTGTCATTGATCGTCTCTGAATTTATGAGAAAACGTGGTATGATTAAGTCAGGTGATATGAAATTGCACTCGTAAGCACAATTTTGTGATATTCGGCAGAATGGTTTAACCGTTTTGTCTCCTTATATCAACTGAATCACTCACTTGTTTTGGAGACCGGAACACCGGTCTCACTTTTTTTGCGCTCAAACGCAAGAACATCTCATATATATTTTGGGAAAGACCCACCATCAGTGGGGGGCGTATTATCCTTAGACTTGAAGGCTTTACAGGGTTCACCTGAACTCTTGTAGACTGTAATGGATGGCAGAAGCTTCGTCTTGAATCCAAAGTACTTACAGCCATATGGATTCTTCTCATCCCATGTTATATAGAAATGAATGCATTTTCTGCAGTTAATCTGTCGCATGAGGGACATCTCCTTTCAATAATAATTATACACGCATTCGTCAAGAAATATGTAGAGTAAAAACTATACACAGGTGATTGTTAACATGTGGATAACTCACTTTTCCAGTACAGATTATTCACAGCAGCGCCCGGGACGAATTTCGGTGGAATCTTGGTCAAAATATTGTCTTACTGCCTGACAGATAATATAATATGAGTACGACAATTTTTGGTGGTGAAAATATGAAGAGGTCGGCACCAATCGGTGTTTTTGATTCAGGCATGGGCGGAATCTCCGTACTCGGGGAGCTGCTCCGATATATGCCTACTGAAAATTATATATATTACGGGGACTCCGCAAATGCCCCATATGGTGTCAGGACCACGGATGAGGTCATCGATCTGTCAGTAAAGGTCAGTGACTATCTTGTTGACCAGGGTGTCAAAGCCATAGTTGTTGCATGCAATACGGCAACAAGTGCTGCCATCAAGGTGCTCCGGGAAAAATACGACATACCCATTATAGGGATGGAGCCTGCACTTAAACCTGCGGTGGAGCACACAGACCGGGGACAGGTTGCCGTAATGGCGACGGAAGTTACCTTAAGGGAAAAGAAATTTGAGCGCCTTGTTCAGCGCCTTGATGTTCTTGGCTCAATTAAGAAAGTGCCGTGTCCAAGTCTCGTACCGCTTGTGGAAAAGGGACTGGTTGAAGGTGACCAGGTTGAATCTGCGCTGAAGGCATGTTTTGAAGGTGTTGATATCACAGAGGTTAAAGCCATTGTTCTTGGGTGTACCCACTTTGTCTTTTTAAAGGAAGCCGTTCGCAAGGTTTTCGGAGATGACATTCAGATTTTTGATGGAAATTCAGGGACTGTCCGGCATTTGAAAAATGAGCTCAAGCATCTCGACCAGCTGAATGAAAAGAACACGTCCAGTGAAATTCGGATTATTAACTCCCATTCGGACGAAATGGTGAAGCGTTCTGGACTGCTGCTGAACTTGTATCGCACGCAGGGCTGATGTTAAGGACTTTTTACTTGTCTAGGCGGCCCAAATATAATAGAATAGGTTTGTTGGTTTTTGATAGGGCTTGAAACAAGTTTTGAAGCGAAGTAGGTGAAGATATGTATAGAATCCTGCAATGGTTCAAATCTCTTATGGGGATGAATAAAGAGGAAGAAGTATCATTGAGTAAATACTTGATTGGTGATCATATATTTCAAACAACAAACAAGCGTTCCAGATAGATGAAGAGGTGGTCTTATGGAGCAAGTTGTTTCAAAAGAAGCACTGGTGTATGTTGAAGCGCGTCTTGAGGATCTGGTCGAAACGGAAAAGCTGGATGCGCAAATGGAGCAGATAATCAGATTAAGATATGGCATTGGCGACAGCAAGCCACTAAATTTCAAGCAGCTGACAAAGGTGTTCAAGATGCCGCCTAAAAAAATGAAAGACAAGCTCATTCAAGCGGAAAGAACGGTTTTCAATATCTTGAAAAAGGAAATATGAAGCAATTTTTCCTTTTCCACTTGAAAGGGTAAAAAAACTGTGCTATATTTAAGAACAATATTAGGACTATGAAAGAGACAAGTATATGAAAAGCACTTAAGAGAGTCAGTGGCTGGTGTGAACTGATGTGTGTTTTTATAGAAATCCACTCTGGAGTCTTCCGGTGAAAGTCGGACGGTTTGCAGCCGATACCCTGCATCACAAAGTGGTTCGGCATTTATATGCCGTTCAATCAGGGTGGCAACGCGGGAAATAGAGCTTCTCGTCCCTTATTCAATATTTCTATTGAATAAGGGACGAGGAGCTTTTTTTATTGGGTATCCATGAGAAGGTGGGCACTCGAAATACTTTGAATTGTTGTGTGTACTTACTTGATTCGTAAGAAGGAGGAATGAACAATGTTGGATATTAAAAGAATCAGAGCTGACTATGATGCAGTGAAGGAAGCCGTTGAATCTAGAGGAAAGGGCGATTTTGGCCTTTCAAAGGTTCTTGATCTGGATAAAGAGCGACGTGAAATCATTGCAAAAGTTGAAGATATGAAGAACAAGCAGAAGACGGTTTCAAAACAGATTCCAATGCTTAAAAAAGAGGGCAAGGATACAACAGAAATCATGGCTGAAATGAAGTCGCTTTCTGAAGAGGTCAAAGAACTGGACGCCAAGGTGAAAGAAATTGACGAGGCGCTTGCAGATCTTCTTCTGGGCATTCCAAACACGCCATGTGAAGGAACACCTGTTGGAAACAGCGATGAGGACAACCGTGAAGTTCGCAAGTGGGGCGAACCAACGAAGTTCGATTTCGAGCCGAAGGCACATTGGGATGTTGGCACAGACCTGGATATTCTGGATTTTGAGCGCGGTACAAAAATTGCGGGTGCCCGTTTCACAGTCCTGAAGAATCAAGGTGCCAAGCTTGAGCGTGCCCTGATCAATTTCATGCTTGATCTGCATACGGAAAACCACAATTTCACTGAAGTCATGACACCGTTTATGGTCAACAGGGGTGCAATGACAGGTACGGGTCAGCTTCCTAAGTTTGAAGACGACATGTTCCATATTCCGGCTAAGGACTTCTTCCTGGTTCCAACTGCGGAAGTGCCGGTTACGAATCTGTACTCGGATGAGATCCTTGAGCAGGACCTCCTGCCAATCAACCATACGGCATATACGCCATGCTTCAGAAAGGAAGCGGGATCTGCAGGTCGTGATACACGCGGCATTATCCGTCAGCACCAGTTCAATAAGGTTGAAATGGTCAAGTTCGCTGAGCCGGGCAAGTCTTATGAAGAGCTTGAAATTCTAACTGCAGCAGCAGAAGAAGTGCTTAAGCGACTGGGACTTCCTTATAGAGTGGTACAGCTGTGTACAGGCGATCTGGGCTTCAGCTCAGCAAAAACTTACGATATCGAAGTTTGGATGCCAAGCTATGACAGATATTTGGAAATCAGCTCTTGCTCTAATTTTGAAGACTATCAGGCAAGACGTGCGAATATCCGTTACAGAGACAAGGAAACAAAGAAGGTTATGCATGTGCATACGCTGAACGGGTCAGGACTTGCTGTTGGACGTACCATGGCTGCAATTCTTGAAAACTATCAGCAGGCTGATGGCAGCGTTGTAATTCCTGAAGCACTTCGTCCATATATGGGTGGAAAAGAAGTCTTAAAATAGAATTCAGACTGGATCCATCGATGAAACAGCAATATAAAAGACCTATGGGATGCGCCCATAGGTCTTTTTACATGTCTGGAATACAGACATGAAGTTATCCTGTCAAAATGAAATGAATGCTTTAAGCCAGTGACTCAACAAATTTCTTGATGCGGCTGATGCCTTCGCGGATATCGTTGATATCTGCTGCGTAAGAAAGTCTTATGTAGTCATCCAGTCCGAAGGCGATGCCCGGAACAACGGCAAGCTTGTATGTATCAAGAAGCTGGTTGCAGATCTCAATGGAGAAGGAATCCGTATAGGCCATTTTCTCTTTTATGACAGACATATCTGCGAAAAGATAGAAGGCACCGTCAGGCTGTACAAGCTCCACGCCTTCTATTTCACTGAAAAGACGGATGGCTTCGTCGCGGCGTGACTTGTATTCGTCAACCATATGCACCATATCATCCTGGCAGCCATTGAGTGCTTCAACAGAAGCCCACTGCGTGATAGTAGAAGGATGTGACACAAGGTGACCCTGGATTGTTGAAATGGCCTTTGCAATTTCTTTTTTGCAGGCAGTGTAGCCCAGTCGCCAGCCAGTCATGGCAGCAGATTTTGAAAGTCCATTGATGATTACAGTCATATCCTTTGCTTCTTCAGACAGACTTGCAACGGATGTGAATGTATCAAGATAGCAAATGCGCTCGTAAATCTCATCGGCGATAATGTAGATACCCTTTTCAACGCAGTAGGCCACAACAGGCTCCAGTTCTTCCTTGGTATAGACCGCACCAGAAGGATTCGATGGGTTTGTTATGAAGATGATTTTTGTCTTGTCCGTAATGACAGATTTCAGATCATCAACTGTCAGTTTGAACTGATTGCTCTTTTGAGTCTCTACGAAGACCGGTGCGCCGCCACAGAGCTTCACCATTTCCGGATAACTTGTCCAGTATGGCTTGGGAATGAGGACTTCATCACCTGGATCCAGAAGGGCCATCAAGGTGTTTGTGATAGCGTGCTTTGCACCGTTTGAAACAACGATCTCGTCCACTGTATAAGTGACACCATTTTCGTTTTCCAACTTGTTGCAGATGGCTTCTCTAAGTTCAAGCAGGCCTGCGGCTGCATCGTACTTTGTCTTGTTTGCATGAACGGCTTCAATTGCTGCATTTTTTGCACCTTCTGGTGTCATAAAATCAGGCTCGCCGATGCTGAGGCTGATAATCTCATGACCTTCGCGGCGCAGCTGTGCAACCTTTGTGCTGATTCCAATGGTAACAGACGGGGAAATAGCGGATAATTTCTTGGATAGCATGTTTTTCCTCCTTGCTTTATCAATAAGTTTCTAACATATTAACATACTGTCACAATCGCTGCACTATATATAGGAAAAAATTTTGAATAGAATACATGAAAGTGATAGAATGAATGTGTTGTAAAGTCATAATATACAGGTGAAAATATGGACTATTTTGAGACAGCAGTGCTCGTTGCAGTCGGACTTGTTACGCTTTCAGTTATGGGGGCGGTTTTGTACGATATAGGAAAAGATGTCATGAAGGCTGCAAGGAAAGATAGTAAACGCGAACGTGCACAGGCTAAGCTGCCTGACAATGTTATCCGGTTTTCCCGGGAAAAGCGGAAAAGAACACGTGCTATAGACAAGGAAGGGGTACGTTGAATGGGTAAGTTGTGCAGACAGTCTTTGAAGCATGAGAGATTGAGCTTCTGGAAGATGGGGCTGTTACTGATTGCAATAATCATCGTTATGAACCTGGTAATGGGATGGGCAGTTCGATTTGGTCCGGTTGCGGGTAGTCTTGCGGCAATTGGAACATTATTGATAGGCACTGTCTTTTGCTTCAGGTTCATATACAGACATTTGGCGCAGTATGATTACAAGCTGATTGGCGAGGAACTGATTTTGGAAAGAGCCCTCGGCAGAGCGAATCATGTTGTATATACGATTCATTTGGAACAGGTCAAGGCACTGGATGCATTTAATGAGTTCGAGAACGCATCGAAGATCAAACGCCTGCATCGATTTGTTCTGAACGGGGACCCAAAGAAATGGTATGTCATTTCATTCGAGGATGAAGGCGATGTAAAGAATCTGGTCTTTGAGCCGGATGAAAAATTCCTTTCGGGTTTGAAGTCGAGTCTTAGCAAGGCGGTTTAGATGAAATTCACTTCAATACGTGCATCTGTGGAGGCCTATTACGCGGAGCAGCCTGTATCGCTTCACGTGCCTGGACATAAAAACGGAAGAGGTCTAGAGCTTCCTTATTCGAATCTAGATGTGACAGAAATTCCGGGAACAGATAATCTGCATCATCCAGAGGAAGCAATTCTCATGACGCAAAAGCGCGCGTCAGAAATTTTTTCTAGTAAAGCGACATATTTTCTCATAAACGGCACGACTTGCGGGAATCAGGCAATGCTGCTCAGTGCGGCAAGGCCAGGCGAGTCGGTGCTCATTGCTCGAAATGCCCACAAATCGGTCCATACGGCTTGTATTATTGGCGGTCTTGAGCCTGTGTATGTCCAGCCTGCTGTGCATGCGGACTATGGCATACCCATGGGGGTAAGACCGGAGGATATTGAAGTCAGCCTAAAGGCCAATCCGGCCATTAAAGCCGTCATGATCACAAGTCCCACCTATGAGGGGATCCATTCAGACATTGCAGGTATTGCCACCGTCGTGCATGCGCATGGCGCGGTTTTGCTGGTAGATGAAGCCCATGGTGCGCATGTTGCACTCAGTGGTGCCTTCGGAAAATCTGCCCTGCAATGCGGTGCAGATGCTGCCGTTCAGAGTACGCACAAGTCCATGAATGCCTTAACGCAAGCGTCCATGCTTCATGTTGGAACGGACAGAATCGATCAGAACAGACTAGAAAAATGGCTGTCCATGCTGCAGTCCTCGAGTCCGTCCTATCCCCTGCTCATGTCTCTTGAAAGCACGCTTGACTATATGGGAGACCGGGGAAGAGCCATGGCAGAGACACTGGTTGATAACCTGAAGGAAGTGCATGAGGCGCTGGCACAGATGAATATTCCTGTGCTGGGTGCCTTAGGGAAGGCCGAGCAGGACTTTCTTCATGACATATCCAAGCTGGTCATTTTTGTCGAAGATGCAGAAGCTGTGGAAGAGGCACTCAGACAAGAATACGGGATTCAAATCGAGTACGCGACGGCAGACAGTCTAGTCTGTGTCACCTCCATATGGAATACGAAAGAGGATTTCACAAGACTTTTAGAAGGGCTAAGAGCGCTTGGTGTCAAGGCTCCAGAGAAAAGCTGTGGACTGACGAATTATCCTGAAATTGAAGTCATACTGACCCCTGCTCAAGCATTTGACAGAAAAACTTGCCGGATACCCCTAAGTGAAAGTGCGGGACGTATATGTGCTGAGTATGTCATACCCTACCCGCCAGGCATTCCAATGTGTTCTCCAGGAGAACTGCTGACGGAGGAAATTGTGAGCGGTATTCTCAGATGGGCAGAGCATGGACATGCTGTGATTGGCACTTCTGATAAGACACTGAAGACCATTGAGGTCATTGACAATAGAGAATCGGAGGAATAATGAAAAAGGAAATTATTGAATGGCTCAAAGCCATAGGTTTCGCGCTGATTATCTTTTTTGCGCTGAATATTTTCATATCGACTACCACCGTTTACAATACGTCCATGTATCCGACCCTCATTGAAGGCGACCGCCTGGTTCTGCTTCGAACGCAGGATGTGGAGCGCGGTGATATCGTATCCTTTGAATCGGATATGACCCTGACAAAGAAAGACATCGAGTCCCTGAATTTTATTCAGCGTCTCATCGTCAATGAAAACACCAAAAAGAATCTGATTAAGCGTGTCATTGCAGGTCCTGGAGACACGATTGAAATTCAGAGCGGTGTGGTATTTGTCAACGATGAGATTATAGATGAACCCTATATTCATACAGTGACAAATCATGATGTAGAGAAAATAACCATTCCTGAGAACATGTACTTCATGATGGGCGACAACCGTTACGTGAGTTTGGATTCAAGACAGCTCGGACCTATTGAGAGTGACCGGATCATCGGAAAATCTGTCGTGCGGTTTTTCCCGATTGGGAGAATGGGCACGGTCGATTAAGCTTAGGCAAACCGAAATGTTTTGGTGTGGTATAATAGACCCATGGAGTGATGAGAATGAAACTTGTAATAGCAATTGTTCATGATGAAGATGCAGCTCAGCTTATAGAAAAGCTAAATGAGAATCATTTCAGAGTCACAAAATTGGCTTCAACAGGCGGTTTTTTGAAAGCGGGCAACACGACGCTGTTGATTGGCGTTGAGGAAATCAAGGTCGATAAGGTCCTTGAAATCATAAAGTCAGTCTGCAAGACGCGCCAGGAAATTACACCTGCCAGCACACTCATTGGCGGAGCGGGCGGTTATATGTCCATGCCGCTTGAAGTCACCGTTGGCGGTGCTACTGTTTTTGTAATTGACGTCGAAAAATATATGAAGGTTTAAAATGTATTTTGATACTATCATAGGGCATGAAGTCCTAAAGGAAAGAATTCGTAAATCCCTCAGGTCTGGAAAGCTTGCACATGCCTACATTTTTGAAGGTGTGCGCGGTGTGGGAAAATCAATGACAGCTGAAGCACTTGCGGCAGCCCTTCTTTGTGATACGCAGGAAGATCAGGCGTGTGGAATGTGTCCCTCGTGTCTGAAAATGGCTACGTCAAACCATCCGGACTATGAGATTATCGTTCCAGACGGAGCGAGTATAAAGAACAAGCAAATTGAACTTTTCCAAGAGTTCATACAACTCAAGCCTTTTACTGGAGAACGTAAAATCGCTGTCATCAAGGATGCGCATACAATGACCCTGAGTGCTCAGAACAGAATTCTTAAGATTCTGGAAGAGCCACCAAAGTACGCAGTCATCATATTTATAACCGATCAGGTGTCAGGAATGCTGCCTACGATAATGTCGCGGTGTCAAAGCGTTTCTTTTCAGAGAATACAGCGTCCTAAAATACGCGCGTATCTCACTGAAGGTCAAGGTGTATCAGAGGAGCAGGCGGAAGTGTTTGCAGCTTTTGCAGATGGTTCCATAGGCCGTGCCAAGGAATGTTCTCAGGATGAAGCATTCATTCAGCTGAGACAAGATGTGACCCAGTTTTCAGAAAACCTTATTATGCGTAAGACCGCTAAGAATTTCGAGTGGGCTTCGGAACTTGAAAATCAGAAAGAGAAACTGGATACGGTTTTCGATTTAATGAAACTGTGGTTTAGAGATATAATGCTTATAAAAAATGGTGCAGAAGAAGCGCTGCTCTTTAATGCAGATCAGGTGGAGAGACTTACCAAGGCCTCTTACCGGTTGAAATCAGGTCAGATTATTACAGTTATTGAAAGAATAGAACATGCTAGAGGGCAGCTGGCATCACATGTCAATGTTGGACTGCTGCTCGAAACATTAATTCTCGATATCCAGGAGGGTATGTAAATGGTGACAGTTGTAGGCGTTCGGTTTAAAAGAGCCGGCAAGGTCTATTATTTTGATCCTGATGTCCATGAAATAGAAAAGGGACAATCGGCGATCGTAGAGACGGCAAGGGGCATCGAATACGGTGATGTCGTAGTTGGGCCTAAACAGGTCAAAGACGATGAGATCGTATCGCCGCTTAAAAAGGTTATGCGCGTCGCGACAGATGAAGACAGGGAAATACACCTTGAAAACAAGAAGCGCGCGGAAGAGGCACTTGAAATTTGTCAGGAAAAAGTGATGAAGCATGAGCTTGAAATGAAGCTCATTGATGTGGAATATACATTCGACAACAACAAAGTCATTTTCTATTTTACAGCAGATGGCCGTGTCGACTTCAGAGAGCTTGTAAAGGATCTGGCTTCTGTTTTCAGAACACGTATTGAACTTAGACAGATTGGTGTACGTGACGAAGCCAAAATGCTTAACGGAATTGGACCTTGTGGTGTGGGTCTTTGCTGTGCAAACTGGTTGGGTGATTTTGCGCCGGTTTCAATCAAAATGGCAAAGGATCAGAACCTGTCCCTTAATCCGACGAAAATTTCCGGTATTTGTGGCAGACTGATGTGTTGCCTGAGATATGAACATGAGAATTATGTGCATATTCGCAAGGAACTGCCTAGAAAGAACGATCGTGTCATGACGCCTGAAGGTCTTGCGGTTGTCATTGAACCGGTCATTTTGAAGGAGTCGGTCAAGGTTCGACTGATTCTCAACGAAAACGAGAATGAGCTGGGTGAAGACATCCTCTTCTTCAAGAAAGACGAAATCAAACCGCCGCACGCTTGTTCAAAAGGTGAAAACTGCAGCAAGAAGAACAAGGAAGAGGCTGTAAACGATGCAGACTATACGGAGTCTGAGCTTGCAGCTGAAATCGATCCGAACTCAGAGGATGCACGTGCTCTTGAAGCCATGCTCAAGGATGATGAGAAAAACGGTATAGGCGACAAGAATGACAGGTCCAGAAAGAAACCAACAAGGAAACCGAGAAATGACAGGCCGCGGTATCCTAAAAACAAGAAGCCAAGAGACCCTCGCGACTCAAAGGACAACAGGGACTCAAAAGATAACAGAGATTCAAAAGAAAAGCGTGACTCAAGAGATGGGCGCGATAACAAGGGCGACAAGAAGCCACGATATAAAGGCAAGAAGTTTGACAAGCAGCGTCAGAAGCCTGACAAGTCTAACGACGCATAAGCATTGAAACAAGCTCGTACATCAGAAGGTGTTTTTCATCGATGACTGTGCGAGCTTCTTAATTGGGAGGAAGAGGCGTGAATAAGTATGTTAAGCCGCATGAGCGCGTAGATGATCTGCAGATAGACGGTCTTAAAATCATTCAGAATCCATCGGGGTTCTGCTTTGGAATCGATGCGGTTCTTATTAGTAATTTTGCACGCGTCAGGAAAGGCAGCAAGGTTGTCGACCTGGGTACCGGGACGGGAATCATTCCCCTGCTGGTCAGTGCAAAATCAGCGAATTCAAAGATTGTAGCATTTGAAATCCAGTCAGATGTTGCGGATATGGCGCGCAGGTCAGTTCAGCTGAATGGTCTTGAGGACCGTATTGAAATCATTGAGGACAATCTTAAGAACGTACTGGAGCACCTGGGAAAGCATTCTATGGATGTGGTCATCTCGAACCCGCCCTATATGGCGAGTGGTGTGGGCGAGGTCAATCCTTCGGACTACAAGGCCATAAGCCGTCATGAAATCCACTGCGATCTTGAAGATGTCGTATCTGCTGCAAGCAGCCTGCTTAGAGGGAGTGGTCACTTTTTCATGGTCCACAGGCCCAATCGTCTGGTAGATATATTTGTCCTGTGCAGAAAGTATGGCCTTGAACCCAAACGCGTGCGCTTTGTGCATCCATTTGAAGGCAAGCAGCCAAATATTGTCCTAGTTCATGCCACGAAAGGCGGAAGGCCTGACCTCAAGGTGCTCGAACCGCTCATTGTCCGCAATGCGGATATGACTTATACTGAGGAAATATTTGAAATTTACCGGAGCACCAATATCACCAGTTTTGAAAGGCAGGAAGGCTAATGGATAACAGGGGAATCTTATATATATGCCCGACACCCATCGGGAATCTGGATGACATCACCTACCGCGTGCTTAAAACGCTGAAAGAGGTTGACCTCATTGCAGCTGAAGATACACGTCATACCAAGAAGCTTCTCAATCACTTTGAAATCCATACACCGCTGTTCAGCTATCATGAGCACAATAAGGCCAAAGCGGGACCTGTGCTCATTGAACGCATGCTTGAGGGCAAGAGCATTGCCATTGTAACGGATGCGGGCACACCTGGTATCTCTGACCCGGGTGAGGACCTGATCAAGCTTGCCATCGACAGCGACTTGAATGTTGTGAGTCAGCCTGGTGCCACGGCTTTTGTCACAGCCCTGGTCGCATCAGGAATTCCAACGGGCAAGTTCGTCTTTGAAGGCTTCCTCGACCGTCATAAGAAACGCCGTAAGGAGGCCCTGGAGGCTCTGCAGTACGAGACTAGAACACTGATCTTTTACGAGGCTCCCCATCGACTACTTCAGACGCTTGAGAGCATACAGGATGTCTTAGGTGATCGACGCATGACTGCAGCTAGAGAGCTGACCAAGAGGTATGAGACATTTACGCGCGGAAGAATTTCGCAAGTGATTGCCCATTTTGAAGAAAACGCACCGCGTGGGGAGTTTGTTCTTATTGTCGAAGGTGCTGATCCAGATGCCGTTCAGGTGAGTACAGACCCGAATATGGAGCTTTCCATAGAAGACCATCTGCGTGTGCTCATCGATACAGGCATGCGCAAGAAAGAAGCCGCTGCGGAGGTGGCCCTTGCCCGTGGGCTCAATAAGCGCGATGTCTATAAGCTTACAATAGATTTATAGCAAGGATTGTGGTAGGATTATATTGGACAGGTGGTCCTTAGGGCACTGCCTATGATGTAATCGGAGGACAACATGAAAGCTCAGCTCGCATATTCTACAATTTTATCGTCGCTGCCGGCTTCTTTTCTTGCAAAAACTGGAAATCATACTGCAAACGGGAAGGTGCGACAATAAAATACTAAATCATGCTAGCGAATACAATTTCTGTCAATTATTGAACCGAGCTGTATTGCTCGGTTTTTTTGTGCGCACAAACAGGGGGCGGGAAAGATGACAGAGCGTGTATGGATGAAAGGAGCTCACCATGAATCTGAGTGAAAAAGATATGACTGAACCAATAGTAAATAAAATAGGAAAGAACATCAACAGAGAGTACCGATTTACATTTTTAATGAACTTTAGCCTCACACGGGGGCTTTGGATGATTTATCTCGCGTCAAAGGGCATGTCCCTTTTTCAGCTGGGGATTCTAGAATCCATTTTTCATCTGACATCATTTATGATGGAAATTCCGACTGGGGTTGTCGCCGATCTGTATGGAAGAAAAGTGAGCCGAGTTATCGGGCGGATCCTTTCGGTGCTGGATTTTATTCTTGTACTTACAGGACAGGGGTTTTGGGCGTACGCATTCGCATTTGTCATTGCGGCGCTATCCTACAATTTTGAGTCGGGTGCAGGGGAGGCCCTCATTTATGACAGTCTCAAGACCCTGGATGATACTAAAAGGTTTATGAAAGTCACAGGAAGAAAGGAGCTGGTTTACCAGCTTACGAGCACAGTAGCCTTTATTCTAGGCGGGTACATCGCGACGATTTCATATACCTGGGTTTATTTGATCAGCATTCTTTTCGCCCTGGCATCGGTTGGAGAGAGTTTTTTCTTTATTGAACCTGTGGGTTTGGAGAAGCGCTCAACCAGCATACTGTATTCCATGAAACGTCAGATAAGAGAGTCCATAGGGCAGATCCGTCAAAAACCGCGAATCGCTTACCTGTATCTATCCGTGAACACGCTGATTACTTTTATCACAACCTTATTCTTTTATCTCCAGAATTATTATAAGAATCAGGGCGTCTCTGAGTCGAGCATAGGCATTATGCTGGCTGCCGCATCCGTATTCGGCGCATTTGCAGGTCTTTTTGCGCACAAGGCAGAGGCACGCTGGGGGGAACGGGTCCTTTTAAGGATATTGCCTGTTCTTGTCAGTGGGGGACTTTGGCTGGTGGCCCTAACACGCTTTGAAGGGCTGGCCTTCATCTACTTGTCGGCGCTTGACGGCATTTTGTTTGTAGTGACGCGCGATTACATCAACCGGCTTATTCCGAGCGAACAGCGGGCAACCCTCCTGTCGGTGGACAGCATGATGTTCAGCATGAACATGATTGTTCTCTTTCCCATTGTAGGAATTATTGGTGATGCACTCTCATTGAAAACAGCATTCCTGATGATGGCGTTTTATTCAACGCTTATTGTCGCTGGAAACCTCTTCCTGCTGGGGTGGCTTGAGCGTATGGAGGCGGCTCAGGACTAGAAGGCATAATCTATCAATAAAGCAAAAAAGTAAAAGGCACCGCGGATAAACTTAAGCGTTTATCTTGCGGTGCCACATTGTTTTTTGCTAGGCTAGCCTTAAAGCTTTTTCATTTCTTCGATACAGTCAGGGCAGATATTCTTACCTTTCAGGTTACGAACACCTTTTGCTTGACCACAGAAAATGCATGCTGGCTCATATTTTTTAAGGATGATTGTGTCGCCCTCAACAAAAATTTCAAGTGCGTCTTTTTCACCAATGCTTAAAGTTCTTCTCAATTCGATTGGAATTACCACACGGCCAAGTTCATCAACCTTACGTACAATACCAGTTGATTTCATTTTAACTCCTCCTCTTGACATTATTCGACAAAATTCGCTTAATAAGAGAATACCAACGTTTACAATAAAAGTCAACCACTTTTTTCTACTTTCTGGTAAAACAATGAAAATCTTTAATTTTAATAGGCAGAAATAGTTAATATATGAACTTCCAGTATGCTTTTACCCAAAATTATACAATTAAAACACCTTAAATTTGGAAATATGGATAAATTTATTTTCTTATAGGCCGTCAATATCCTGTGAAAACTGGGAATTGGAAGCCTTTCGCACTCGACAAAATACGACAAAAAACTAATAAGAAAAATACTATATTTAGTAATATCATACATTACCAAAGTTTAAATTGGCTAGGGTGTTTTGGCAAATCGTGGGTCTTCTAGTAAAAAAATAGCCATTTCCCAAGACCTTTAATCATAATCGGGGAAATGGCTATCTAAATATTCTCTTTAGAATTATTTTGAATCTTCTTCATGGTCTTCAGCCGGTTGGGGTTTATTTTGAACACGGTCCATATCGAAGTCCGATTTGGGAACTTCCTTGCATACCATGACCGTCTCCTCGTCGTCCTCTGAAGCATCGGCATTGAAGTATGTATCGTAAAAGCTCTTCAGCATTGAAGCCGTATGCATAAGTGATGAAAACTTGCCTGCAAGACCGCTTTTTTCAGCAATGGCATCTGTGACATTGTCTGAGGTTTCAGCCAGATTGTCTACGGTCTGGTGAAATGCTTCCATGCCGTGTGCAACTTCACCGGTAATGACATTTACATTTTGCGTAATGCCGGGAAGCTCTTCCAAAATGGCGTCAATTTCCTTGCTCTTGTTGTCCATGATTTTAGTAATCTTCCTGAAGGCGCCGTAGAATCTGATGAGGATCATCAGAATATAAACAAGAACGCCTGTTAAAAGTGCCCATAGGACGAACATGCCCATGTCCTTGAAGGTTAATGATATATTAATTGCGCTATTCATATGTATCACCTCAATTTGAAGTATGGTTAAGAATACGAGCGGTACATCATAATCATATCATAATTAGACCGCGCGTATGAATTCAATTCGACAGGGGCGTATATTCTCCTGCTTATTTTTGGTATGATTTATAGTAAAGACTTTCGAAAGGAGAAAATGATATGAGAGAAGTGAAGTTTCAGGAACTGTCCTCAGATTTTCTGACGCAGCTTGTAAGGGGTGCATTTCTTACCGTTAAGCAAGACGAGCAGGTCAATACGATGACAATCGGATGGGGCAACGTGGGGTATATATGGAACAAACCCATGCTGGTTGTGCCAGTACGGTACTCACGTCATACCTATACCATGATCGATACGGCGCAGACATTCACTGTAAGCGTGCCTGTGAAAAAGGACATGAAGGCGGCACTGGCGTTTTGCGGAACAAAATCCGGAAGAGATATGGATAAGATAGAGGCTGCAGGTCTGACACTTGCAGAGGCACAGGTGGTCGATACGCCAATTATCTCAGACTGCGATCTCCATATTGAATGCAAGCTTGCTTACAAGCAGGCCATGGAGCCGGGAACCCTCAATGCTGATATCCGCGGTGCACATTATTCAAAAGGCGATTTTCACGTTCTCTATTATGGAGAGATTGTTAAAGCCTACTATACGGAAGCCTAAGGCAGTGTGATAAAAAGAAAAGGAAAGCCATCATCTTAAGTGCGGCTTTCCTTTTGAATTTTACATTGGAAATTTGAGTTAGAGCACATCAAAGCGGTTGCCATTGATGTTGACGGATTTTGCTTCAATATACATGCTGGAATCATTCAAACTGATTGCGAAGTTTGGAATGGATATTTCAATAGGTGATTCAGTCATTGAAAGCTCAGGGAGAGATTTGACAGAAGCAAATTCACCAAATCCGGCCTTGTGGTAGGCAATCGAATGAATCAGGTCCTTTTTCGAGTCCGCAGTCAGTGCTGTGTCAGAATCATCTATATAATAGAAAGCATCTACGCCGTCAAATTCCAGATCAACGTGATCTGAAGCAGCTGGAGTCAGCTTAAATGATATTTTCTTGTCCTCCAGATTAATTTGGAGTGCATCGATTTTGCTCGCATCCAGTTGGCATAGCCAAGGATTGAGTTCTGATGGGATCATATAATCACCTCGTTTGTTCATACCTGTTTTACTCATAATGTTTTATCATACATGCCGGGGTTAATCAACTGATTTTTGTTTTTCTTTATAATCAATTTTGCTTGAATATATGGATGCCTTCCCATGACTGCAAAGTAATTTCACAGGTGCCGGACTTGTTTGACTGAACATGCCGTGTTATAATACAGCGTAACAAGATTTTGGAAAAGCGATGATGGGAAGAGTAAGCTTCAATGAAGTCAAAGAGAGCCGGAAGCAGGTGGGAACCGGTACGGATGAGAAGCTGAACATGGCCCCTGAGCTCCGGAGCTGAAGATTGAAGTAGGTTCTGGCGGTTTGCATCCGTTAACATGCGTGTGACACGTTCACACTGAGGCGTTTTCAGAGATGGAAGCGTGAAATAGGGTGGTAACACGAGACAATCTTCGTCCCTTTGCGGATGGAGTTTTTTTATTTTTTTGCGAAAAAGGTAAAGAAATGCGTTCCTATGAGCGAAGCGCCCATTCAAATGAAATTTGAAATGGGCGCTTCGCTCATAGGAACATATGGCGCGCAAAGCGACAAGAGCAATCAAAGATTGCTCTGTGCATCTACTGATGTAAAAAATACAGTGCAAGCAAAGTTTGCGCACAGCAGCACCGAAGTATAAAATGAAATAGGGTATGAACACTGGAAAAGCTAATTCTAAAGACAGACATAAAGTGAATGAAGTAAGGTGTAATAAAGGAGGAAAAAGTATGTCAAAGGGCACGTATTATGTAACAACGCCAATCTACTATCCGAGTTCGAACTTGCATATTGGTCACACGTATACGACGGTGGCTGCAGATGCCATTGCAAGATTCAAAAGAGCAACGGGCTATGAGGTTATGTTCCTGACAGGAACAGACGAGCACGGACAGAAAATCGAAACGGTAGCCAAGGAAAAAGGCATGGCGCCAAAGGAATATCTGGACGGCATGATCGAAGGCATCAAGTCCCTGTGGAATACAATGGAGATTTCATACGATTACTTTATCCGTACGACAGATGAAGACCATAAAGCCCGTGTACAGGCAATTTTCCAAAAGCTTTATGACAATGGTGACATTTACAAGGGTGAATATGAGGGCATGTACTGTACGCCTTGTGAATCATTCTGGACAGAGTCTCAGCTTGACGAAGGCAAATGTCCTGACTGTGGTCGCCCTGTTCAAACAACAAAAGAAGAAGCTTATTTCTTTAAGCTTTCAAAATATCAAAGCCGAATCCGCGACCTGCTTGCTGGCGGAGAATTTCTGCTTCCTGCATCGCGTGCGAATGAAATGATTAAAAACTTTATCGATCCGGGCCTTGAAGACCTATGTATCACACGTACAAGCTTCGACTGGGGTATTCCGGTACCGTTTGATGAAAAGCATGTCATTTATGTGTGGCTGGATGCCCTAAGCAATTACGCAACAGCACTGGGTTTTCCTGAGGAAACTGAAAAGTACAAGAAGTTCTGGCCTGCAGATGTGCACTTGGTAGGTAAGGAAATTGTACGATTCCACACGATTATTTGGCCAGCTATGCTGATGGCTCTGGATGCACCGCTACCGAAGATGGTCTTTGGCCACGGTTGGCTGCTCCTTGATGGCGGCAAGATGTCTAAGTCAAAGGGCAATGTTGTTGACCCGGTTGTCCTGATTGAGCGTTACGGCGTTGATGCACTGAAGTACTTCCTGCTTAGAGAGTACAGCTTCGGTTCTGACGGCAACTTCAACAATGAAGTGCTGTTGAACAGAATCAACTCCGACCTTGCAAACGACCTAGGGAACCTGGTTAGCCGAAGTGTTGCCATGGTTGAAAAGTACAACGATGGTGAGATTGTGAAGTCTCAGGCGATTCTGGAGTTTGATGAAGACCTTAAAAAGCTTGCGGTATCGACTGCAAACCGTGTAGAAACAAAAATGGAAGTTCTGGACTACTCCAATGCACTCGAAGAGATTTGGAAGTTTATCCGTAGAACCAACAAATATATTGATGAGACAATGCCTTGGGCCCTTGCTAAGGATGAAGCGAAGAAGGCTGAGCTCGATACGGTGCTGTACAACCTGATTGAAAGTATTCGTATTATTTCAGTGCTGATTCAGCCGTTCATGCACCACACATCAGGTGGTATCTGGGAACAGATTGGCCTTGAGGAAGGCGAGAAGACAGTCTGGGAATCTTCTAAGATTTTCGGTCTGACTGAAGCTGGATCAAAGGTCAAAAAGGGTGAAGCCCTATTCCCGCGTATCGATGTGAAGAAAGAAATCGAAGCCCTGGACGCGCTTGGCGGAAAGAAAGAAGAGCCAAAGGCTGAGAAAAAGGAAAAGAAAGAAAAGAAATCCAAGGCAAAAGAAGAAATCACAATTGACGACTTCGCAAAGCTGGACCTTAAGGTTGCAGAAATCGTTTCGGTTGAAAAGCATCCAGACGCGGACAAGCTTCTGGTTCTACAGCTGAAAGTCGGTGAAGAAACGCGTCAGGTCGTGTCAGGTATTGCAGGACATTACACACCAGATGCGCTTGTGGGCGAAACCGTGATTCTTGTTTCCAACCTCAAGCCAGTCAAGCTGCGCGGTGTTCTTTCTCAGGGCATGATTCTGGCTGCAACATCGGGCAAGAAGCTGAAGCTTGTCTCTGTAGACATGGAGTCGGGCGCAACAGTATCTTAATTTCATAAGAAAGCGTCAGCAGACCCGAAATGAGAATCCCTCGGGAATTTTGAAATCGGACTGCCAGCGTGCTATGAGGACCTTGAACTGCCTTTTTGCAAAGGGACAGGATTCAAGGTCCTTTTTTGTATAGGGCCCTTAAAAAGTGGGTAAGTACCCTTCGCGGGGATGTCCTCTTGCAAATTGTGCGCTCATTTTTATATAATGAGTCGTAGTGTTATGAATAGGAGGATAAATCCATGCTGTTTGATTCACATGCACATTTGACAGATAGAAGATTTAATGAAGATAGAGATGAGACCATACAACGCGCCTTTGACAGTGGCGTAGAATATATTATGAATCCTGGTGCCGATTTTGAATCGTCTGTGGAAGCCATAGAGCTGGCAGAGTCCCACGAGCGCATTTTTGCGGCAGTAGGGGTGCATCCTCATGATGCCAAGACGATGGATGAGAGCATGCTGATGCTCCTGGAATCCATGGCCAAGAAGGATAAGGTAAAAGCTATAGGTGAAATCGGACTTGATTTCCACTATGACAATTCGCCGCGTGACGTTCAACGTCACTGGTTCAGAGAACAGATTAGAATGGCGAAGCGTGTTGGAAAACCGATTATTATACATGACAGGGAAGCCAATCAGGAGACCTTTGATATTCTGAAGGAGGAGGGGGCCTTTGAGAATGGTGTACTCATGCACTGCTATTCAGGGAGTGCGGAGCTCGCAAGACAGTATGTGAAGCTGGGTGCCTATATTTCAATCGCCGGTCCTGTGACTTATAAGAATGCCAGAAAAACCGTTGAGGTTGCTGAGCAGGTTGACCTGGGCCATTTGATGATAGAAACGGACAGTCCTTATTTGACGCCCGTACCCAACCGTGGAAAACGCAATGAGTCGGCATATGTTCGCCTGGTGGCGGAGCGTATTGCTGAAATCAGAGGGATTTCCGTGGAAGAGGTTGCCGAGGCGACACTGAATAATGCAAAACGTTTCTTTAACATCAAGAGCTAGCTTTATACGCTTAATTTCAATTTGAGGAGGCAAGTATGCGTCGATTTGAGAAATGGATGCCGGTAACAGCCATTGTACTGGCGGCCACCATTGTCCTTGCAATCGGGACCATGGGCAGGAAGCAGGTTACAGTTATTGATGACGACCGCAAAATTGTGGTCTCAACAGTGAGCAGCAGCATGAATGCTGTTTTTAAGGCTGCGGACATTCACCTTGATCCGGCGGATGTGGTGACACCTCCAGTGGACACAAAACTGACAGATGGTCTAGAAATTCAAATTGTTAGGGCTGACACCCACACGATTCACGTGGATGAGACGACCTCTACCGTGAGTACGACCCATAAGTCGGTTGAAGAGATCATCCATCAGGCAAATATTGACTTGTCCAGTCAGGATATTGTTTATCCAAGCCGGAACACCATGGTTTCGGGTCCGACCAACATCGAAATTGTACGCGTTACGGAGTCCATAGAAGAGGAAACGGTAGCCATTCCTTACAGTACGGTCATTGAAGTTTCCGACAATCTCGAAGCGGGCGCATCTGAGTGTATTCAGACCGGTGTGCCGGGGGAAAAGGCGGTCACATACCGCGTCGTTTACGAAAATGGTGTGGAAATTGGCAGAGAGCAGATTGAAGAGACTGTTCTCACAGAGCCTGTAGCTGAGCGGTACTTGCGTGGTAAGGAACAGCTTTATGTGACAAGCAGAGGGCGGCCAGTGCGCTATCAGAAGGTTCTAGTCATGCGTGCAACCGCATATGATTTGTCCTTTGAAAGCTGCGGCAAGTATCCGGACCATCCGGAGTACGGTATTACCTATAGTGGGACACAGGCAAGGCCAGGGGTCATTGCAGTCGATCCTAGGGTTATCAAGCTGGGTTCAAAGCTCTATGTTGAATCCATGGACAGGATGCCTGATTACGGGTTTGCAAAAGCAGAAGATACAGGCAGTGCCATTAAGGGAAATCGCGTGGATTTATTCATTGAAAATAGAAGCCAGGCCCTGCGATACGGTGTGCGTACAGTCAAGGTCTATGTACTTGAGGAACCGGTCACAGAAGATATGATGGTTGGCTATTCAGAAAGATAGGAGTACGATTTGAAAATAAAAGAAGTAATCGTGGTAGAAGGCCGAGATGACGTTACCGCTGTAAAACGCGCTGTTGACGCAGAACTGATTATTACACAGGGATTCGGCATCCGGGAAGAAACGTTCAAACTCATTGAGGAAGCCAACAAAAAGTGCGGTGTGATTATTTTTACAGATCCAGACCACGCTGGAGAGCGCATACGGGAGCGCATATCTAAACGCATCAAGGGCTGCAAGCATGCCTTCCTGCCGCGTGAGGAAGCGCGAAAGGGCGATAACATCGGTATAGAAAATGCCACACCAAAGAGTATCATTGAAGCATTGTCCAAGGTACGTACTCTGATGGAGGACATGCCGGAGGTCTTCTCTCAGCATGATCTGATCCGTAATGATCTTGTAGGTGGCCAGGAGGCATCAGGACGCCGCGATGAGATCGGAAAAATGCTGGGGATAGGTTATGCAAATGCCAAGCAGTTCCTGAGAAGAATGAATCATTACGGGGTCACACGGGAAGAATTTGAAGCTGCTGTGAAAGCACTTGATGAAAGAGGATAGAATGAAATTAACATCACCGCAAACCATTAGATATATCATGGAAAAATACGGGTTCAGGTTTTCAAAAAGTCTGGGACAGAATTTTCTTATAGATGAATCCATAGTTGAAGACATCATTGATGGCGCTGGAATCGGCGAAGGAGATGTCGTGCTTGAGGTTGGACCCGGCATTGGTGTCATGACAAAGGCAATGGCACAGCGTGCTAAGAAAGTCGTTGCTGTTGAAATCGACAAGTCACTCCTGCCTGTTCTTGAAGAGACGCTGGCAGACTGTGACAATGTTGAAATTGTAAGCGGGGACGTTCTGAAGGTCGATCTGCAGGAAATCATAGATGAAAAATTGGGTGGACAGGCGCCGAAGGTAGTTGCGAACTTGCCTTATTATGTGACAACCCCCATCATCATGCGGTTTCTTGAGGAACAGATTCCTGTAACCGATATCGTGGTCATGGTACAAAAAGAGGTTGCTGACAGAATGGCTGCAGACCCAGGCTCTAAAATCTATGGCGCCCTGTCTGTTGTGGTTCAGTATTATTCCAAGCCGAGTAAAATCGTCAAGGTACCGCCATCAGTCTTTATGCCGCAGCCGAATGTGGAGTCTTCTGTGGTGCGACTTGAAAAACGAACAGCACCCCCGGTCGACTTGAAATCGCCGGATCTCTTCTTCAAAACGGTACGGTCTGCTTTCATGAAGCGCAGAAAGACACTGCATAACGCACTTTCCAGCGGAGAGCTTGCAGTTTCAAAGGATGAGGTAAGACAGGTGCTGGAAGCGTGTGAGATCGACCCGAAACGCAGGGGCGAGACACTTGACATGGAAGAGTTTGCAAAGCTTGCAAATGCCTTTTACGATTTGAAAAACGCATAAATAAAAGCTCTGAATTTGATTCAGAGCTTTTTTTCATGCTTATGCTGCATATAGGCGTTGAGTGTCGGTAGAAAGTTCAAGATATTGCCCTTGGTGAGCTCAATCTTGAAGTTGGGGTTCATTTCCCTATAGGCGATGGACTTACGTGCACCCTTTCGGCTGGCCCGGACATGGGTAATCAGGGTTTCATAAGGAATCAGATAAAACTCGTCACAGAACTTGAAATGGACAATGATGAAGGCAAGGCCCTTCTGTGCGGTGATGTCTTCCATGAATTCCAGTTGGTGGTCATGGATGTTGGAAAGGGGCAGGCTTTTCAGGTTGGTTTCCTTGGCGTCGAAGGCAACCCCCATGCCCTGGATGATGCCCATGAAGTCCACGGTGGACTTTTTTTCAAAAAAGGCCTTGGTAATGGTTCCAGCACCGTCTATGTCGATTACTTTAACGGGTGTTGCTATTTTATCAATTCTGGCCAGTCCCTGATGCCTATAATATTCAATTGTCGTGTGAATAAGGTCTTCAAGATCACTGCCCCGAAGTCCTCGTGTGCGCCATACAGTCACAGAAAAACACCTCTTTTTCGTTATAATCCATGATAACACGAATACAGGTTCTTGTGAAAATGTTGAAGAGTTAAGCACAAAAACTGTGGATAACTTGTGGATAGTGTTGATAACATGAACGATAGAATTCTGAATTGTTTGAATTTACCAGCGAATTCAAGGTTTTTAACGGCTCTTAATCCGTATTATTTTTGCTTGTGTTTTTATAAAGTTCGAGTTTGTGTTAAGAAAAGATTGTTATCCACAAATCCACTGCATAAAATGTTGATAATCTTTGAAACGATTGAAGCAGAGCGGTCCAGGTTGTGGATGAATGGGATAAAAGTCACTGGATTTTTTGAAATGTAGACAATTGTGTTTAGAAAAAGTTAAGTCGGGCATATATATTACGGTGATAGAATCTTTGAGGCGCGAGGAAGGCGAACGTAAATGCCTTCCTCGTTTCATGTGCATAACTTTAGGGTGCTGGACAAATTCCCCAGACTATATTAGTCTGAATAGGAGGTTGCTATATTATAAATTTGTTCACAGAATCTTTACTCTTTTTGTGTAGTTAAAGAGTTGACAATTTCACGGTTTCCTATTATTCTTATAAAAAGAAAAGCCCCCTGAGGAGGGGGTAGGAGGAGAGCTGATGAAAATTCATGTGACTGAACAGGCATTGCCTGAACTTCAGAACAAGGTTGACCTAACCGGTTCAGACAACCTGCATATCAGAATCTTTGTGCAGGCATATGGTTGAGGCGGTCCCGTTTTAGGTGTTGCTCTGGATGAGCAGCAGGACACTGATTACCTTGAAGAGCAAGAGGGTATTAAATTTATTGTAGATAATGACCTCGTTGAAAGATACGGCGGTTTTGAAATCGATTATTCGATGAGCTGGTTTGCGAAAGGTTTCCTTGTGAGACCAAGCTACGGCCCAGTATCATCATGCTAATGACATCAATTTTAGGAGGATTTTAAAAATGAGCAAAAAAGTTGTAGTTTTCACATCAAACACTTGTGGCTACTGCCATATGGCTAAAGATTACCTGAATGAACTGAATGTGGCTTTTGAAGAGCGCAATGTATCTACAGATGCTGCTGCACGTAAAGAGCTGATGAGCAAAGGCTTCATGGGCGTACCTGTAATCTACGTTGACGACGAAATCATTCAAGGTTTTGACAAGGCACGTCTTGACGAGCTTCTAAAGTAGTCCGGTACCCAACTGGCATCTTTTTGACCTGAAAAAATTCAAGAACAGATTTCCGCTATGGAAATCTGTTCTTTTGTTTTTGGTGTGCCCAGCCAAGCTGGGCTACACTTGGCGGTGAAAGTCCGACCCGGCCAAAGTCTTTTGTATTGTCAGGAAAAATCCATTATATTAGAAACAAGTAAAGTGTTTGGGAGAAGGGATTCCCTAAAAGGATTGAGAGCTGGAGGCGTCTATGTCAGATTGGTCACCCGAAAAAGGTGCGCAGCAACCGGTTTACAAGCAGATTATCATACATATGAAAGAGAAAATTGCAACAGGCCAGTGGCCAGTGGGCATGCGTCTGAAACCTCAGCGTGAGCTTGCCAAACTGTATGGTGTGAACAGGAGCACTATTGTGGAGGCCGTTGATTATCTGAAGTCGGAGGGGCTGCTGGAAGGCCAGGGCAGGCGGGGTACTGTTGTAATCAACAATTCCTGGTCTCTTATGGCATCCGATCCGCCGCCGAACTGGGAAAAGTATATTCAAAGCGGACTTCACTGGTCAAATCAATCAACCATACAGGCCATAAACAAGCTTGAGTTTGACCCTCAAATGATTCGCCTGGGCACGGGAGAGCTTTCGGGCGACTTATATCCAAAGAAGGAGATGGAAGCGGTATTCAAGCAGGTTGGAGGCGCGCTTACGCATTTGGGCTATGAGTCTCCAAAGGGGTCAGAGCGGTTACGGAAAGCGCTGAGTCAGCATTTGAGCCAGTTTGGTATTAAGGCTTCCTCAGAGAATATTTTGATTGTTTCAGGCTCCCTGCAGGCCCTGCAGCTCATATCCATTGGACTGCTGCATACGGGGTCCAGTGTTTTTGTGGAAAAACCCTCCTATCTGAAGTCACTGAATCTTTTTCAGTCGGTGGGCATGCAGCTTAGGGGCATTGGCATGGATGATGGTGGCATTGATCTCAGGGACCTCAAGCAGCAGATGGATTATAGAAAGAAGTCCCTTTTATATACCATTCCGACATTCCAGAATCCGACTGGCTGCCTGATGGACATACAGCGCAGAAAGGCCCTTCTGGAATACTGTAAATCGGTCAGGTTGCCCGTTATTGAAGATGATGCCTACAGGGAATTGTGGCTCGATGAACCGCCGCCCCCTCCAATAAAGGCCTTTGATGATTCAGGACATGTGCTGTATATGGGAACCCTGTCCAAAATTCTGGCACCAGGCCTTCGGATTGGTTGGCTTGTAGGTCCGGAACCCGTTGTGGAACGCCTCGGGGACATCAAGATGCAGACGGACTATGGGGCATCATCCATATCACAGGCTGTTGCCGCAGAGTGGCTGATGAGCGGTCATCACGGACCATACGCAGAGCGTCTTCGGGCACAGATCAGGAAGCGTCGAGATACGGCCATGAAAGCACTCGAAGCACATATGAAGGATCTTGGGAGATGGCACAAGCCCAAAGGCGGCTTTTACATCTGGGTAAAGCTGAACCGGCCGATTTCAATGAAGAAGCTCTTCAAGCGCGCGGCAGATGCACACCTGCTCATTAATCCGGGTGAAATCTATGACTTTGAGAACAACGCCTACATACGGATTTCTTATGCCTATGCTGATATGGACGCGTTGGAATATGGCATAAAGAGGCTTTCTGAAGTCATCCGAAGAATGTATTGAGTTTTGGTTGGGTAAAACTCTTGTGTTTTGGATGTTCAAAGTACATGCACAACCCTATATACTCAAGGAAAAGAAGAAATGGGGAATGTGTATGATCAGTTATGTATTACAGGGATTCATGCTGGGGATTGCGTATGTTGCACCGATTGGAATGCAAAACACCTACGTGATCAACACCGCGGCACAAAGTTCAAGAGGGCGTGCTTTTCAGGTTGCCCTGATTACAGTTTTGTTTGATGTGGCATTGGCGCTCAGCTGCTTCTACGGTGTCGGGCTCCTTCTTGATACCTTTGAGCTGCTGAAAATGGTAGTCATGGGTGTGGGAACACTTGCGGTCATCGCAATAGGAAGCACGCTCGTCCGTTCCGTCCCGGATGGGATTGAGAGTGAAGGGGTCGACAAACCGCTGGCAGAAATCGCTCTTATGGTTTTCGCAGTGACATGGCTCAACCCACAGGCCATTATTGATGGCTCGCTCCTTCTTGGCGGATTCAAGGCAAGCATGACCAGCCAGGAGGCGCCGTTCTTTATTCTGGGTGCCAGTTTGGCTTCTGCTGTCTGGTTTATCGGGCTGTCAACCGTCGTCAACCGGTTCAAGGACAAATTTACAGTGCGCGCGCTTCGGATTATCAATGTGGTGTGTGGCATAACCATTGTTGTATTTGGCGTGAAGCTTGGATGGATGTTTGTTCAGCAGTTCATGTTGGGATAAGATGGCTTTGAATGATTTACATGCGTGGTATTGGAGCAAAAAATAAGGCAGATGGTCAAGTCATGACCATCTGCCTTTTGTCTTGGAAACCTATGCATTCAGTTCCTGAAGCAGTTTTTCAATATCCATGCCATGTACCGCAGCAGCCTGCTCAAGCGTCTCAATCTGTGCAGATGGGCAGCCTAGGCAACCCATGCCGTTTGAAATCAGTACGTTTGCTGCTTCTGGTTTAGCTTTTAGAATCTCAGCGATAAGCATATCTTTTGTAATCATAATTTTTCCTCCTCAGTAGTAAGGTATTGAACGGTGTATGTGCGCCTGAAAGCTAAGTGCACATACGCTGAAAGTATACAAGATTACTGTCTATTTCTTAAATATCATATGATATTGCAGACCATTTTTCAACTCAAATTTGTAAGTGAATGAAGGGTCGAGGGCTTCAACAAAGGCTTTTGAGAAGGCCTCCCGGAATTTATAGTAATGATTTACATCGGTTCCGCCCGCATTCCAGAAGGCGGCGTGCACACACCGGTCCTTCTCCCATTTCAGGAGGTCTGGCGTGCTCTCTGTAACTGCGTTGACCCGATCGCACGGCATGCCTTCAAGCAGGTAGTTGTCCAGACTCTTGAACACTTCTTCTGGCGTTTTACCGCTGCCGTCAGAAAGCGCATTTCCGTACTTGGCGCCAAAGCCTGCGTAAACAGATGCAATATCTTCATATACGGAAACACCAAATGAATTTTCAAGGGTATTAATCATGCGAGATAGCCTTGTTTCAGCAACTTTGATTCTATCTTGAAGCCATCCGTGAATGTTGTCTTGATCAATGAGTTCTTCAAGGGGTCTGTTGTTGAGATAAGGCCCAAAACTTTGGGTCAGTTCTGTCATCAATGCTTCCTTGTTGCTGGGATTTAAAGTGACGAGAATCTCTTTTTCAATATCTTCAAGAATGTTTATTTTGTTGTATAGCCAATGATGGATTGGTCCTAGAAAACGACTCATATCTTCCTCCTATTTCTTGCGTTTTTCAGCAAAGCAGTCCTGGACGCCAGACTTGAAAACCTCAAGGCCGATGCGATCAATGAAAGGACCGAGCTTGTCGCCCATTTCAGCGTGTTCACAGTAATAGTCATAAACGGATTCGACCATGTCGAAGGCTTCGTCTTCATTTAGACCTTCGGCAATTCGGTCAGGAAGTCTCGGATGATAACCCGCGCTTCCGCCTGCAACAACAATGTAGCCATTTTCATCGGATAGGATGCCGATATCCTTGGCGTTGGCACTCGTGCAGCCATTGAGGCATCCTGTGACGCCAATTTTTGTTCTATTGGGTGCCGGTGCGCCGTAGAATCTTTTTTCAAGACGCATGCCAAGGGGAACTGAGTTCTGCTTGGACCGTTTGCAAAAAGCGGCCGGACACATTTCCACATTCTTTATGGAATAAGGTGAAAGCACTGCAGGTTCCATACCCAGGTCCTTCCACGCCTTTTCTACATCCTCTTCTCTCAGTCCCAGTATGGAGACGCGCTGACCGGACGTTATTTTAAGCGTACCCTGATATCTTTCTGCGACCTCAGCGATAAGCGCCAGCTTGTCCGGACGAATGAAGCCACCGGGAATTCTAGGGGTTATGCCGTAAGTGCGCCTGCCATTCTTAATTTTCTGAAGTACTGCATATTCGGGTTTTCCCATATGAAAGCCTCCTTTTGTGAGGTGATTCTGGAATCATTATAAAACGAAATCAAGAGAGATTCGGTAACTTGGGTTACCAAAATGGACTCTTTAGAGAAAAATATCACGAAAACAGTATACAATCCTGTACGCTTTGTATCTTCAGGTCTCAGTTATCCTATGAGTTCATCTTCAAGTGCTTCCAAACTCAGTATTTTAATGGTGCCCTTATCGAAATCGATCAGGCCTTCTTCTTTCATCTTAATGAGTTCACGAGAAAGGGAAGGTCGCTGTATGCTCATGTGCTCTGCCATGGCTTTTCTGGACATGTGCGTTTGAATCATGACGGATTTCTGGGTCTGATATTCCTTCAACAGATAGTTGCACACCTTTTGGCGAATGGTGTCCAGTGAAAGCACCTTGATTTTACGGTTCATCATGGTCAGCTTGTTGGAAAGCAGCCGCAGAAAGTTGTTGAGCAGAATGGGGTGGTGGGTGAGGCCGTGCATGATGGACTCTTTTTCAATGAAGAGGATGGTCGATTTTGTTTTGGCAACCGCGCTGATGGGATAGTGATCCTGGTCGCTGAAGAGAACCGCCTCCCCAAAGCACTGTCCCGGCATAAGGGTTGTGAGGGTGGCAACCTTTCCGGAAGGATATATATTCTGCAGTTCGATTTTTCCAGCGGCGACAATACCAAGGCTGGTACATCTGTCACCTTCGAGTGCGATAATGCTTTCCTTTTCATAGCTGACAGCCTTGACCTGCAGGACCTTTAAGAGCGATGAAATATTCGCTTCATTCAAATGCTTAAAAAGAATGCAGTTTTCAAGTGATTTTGCATAGGTGTTCATGGGGACCTCCAGGGCGGAAAGGATAAAAGTACACTTTTTTTATCGAAATTTGAATTTGCGTAACTCTTGTTACCGATTCTATACCCAAAGATTATTATAATGAACTCATAAAAGCAACACTAAATCGATATAGTTTATACACCTTTTGAAACGATAAGGAGTTATTATGATTAGAAAAATCGTTGAAATTGATGAAACGCGTTGCAATGGCTGCGAACTTTGCGTAAAGGCATGCCATGAGAACGCCATAGAGATGGTTGACGGAAAGGCACGCCTTGTAAGTGACATGTATTGCGATGGTCTTGGAGATTGCCTGCCGGCGTGTCCGACGGGTGCCATAAAAATCATTGAGAGATCGGCGGACGCCTATTCCCAGGATGCTGTCGATGAAAGACTGGAATCACAAAAGAAAGCCATGTTTACAGTTAAGGAAGCGAAAACTGTGGGCCATGAGGATTGCGGCTGCAATGGCGCACATGAGGGTCTGATGCAGCAGATGAAAAAAGGGGGCGGCTGTCCTGGTTCAGCGGCAATGACCCTGAAAACCATGACGCCGAATCCGATCCAGCGCACTTCCAGTGAAGTGTCAGGCGGTTCAAATACAGGCAAGGCACCTCTGCAAGAGGATGCGATCAAGGAAATGCTTCAGTCAAAGCTTTCATCGTGGCCGGTACAGATTAATCTGGTCAATCCCAACGCGGACTATCTTGAAGGTGCAGACCTGCTCATTGCAGCAGATTGTACGGCGTTTGCCTACGGAAACTTCCACAACGATTTCATCAAAGGCAGAGTGGCCCTGATCGGATGCCCGAAACTGGATGACAACGCCTATTACACTGAAAAAATCGGCATGATTCTTAAAGAGAACACAATCCGGTCCATAACAGTTGTCAGGATGGAAGTGCCGTGCTGCTCCGGCATTGTCGGCGCAGTCAAGCAGGCCATGCTGAATACGGGTATCATTCCAAAATACAACGAAATCACAATTGGACTGGATGGAAACATAAAGTAATCCATTTTGCCGTTTACTGAAAAGAATACCGGATAAGTGTAATAACGGGGCCTATACCCTGTGAACCATAAAAATGAAAACAATCTTATGCTTTTAAATAAGGATGCTATGAATAGGAAGGGAGATCAACAATTATGTCAATGTTTTGTTATCAATGTCAGGAAGCAGCAGGCGGTAAAGGCTGTACAAGAGTAGGTGTATGCGGTAAGCCAAGTGATGTTGCAAATCTGCAGGATCTGCTGCTTTATCTGCTGAAGGGTGTGGCATACTTCAATCTCAAGGCACGTGAGGCGGGCATCAATACCCCTGAAACAGACAAAATCATGTTTGATGGCCTGTTTGCTACAATTACCAATGCGAACTTTGATCGTGCGGCATTTGTGAAGCGCATCAATGCGACAATTGCACATCGTGACGCAATCAAGGCTGAGCTTGAAGCCAAGGGTATTGACCTGGGCGACTTGAAAGACTGCGCAACATGGACAGGTACAGAAGACCAGTTCGATGCAAAAGCTGCAGTTGTGGGTGTGCTGGCTACTGAAAATGAAGATGTGCGTTCTTTAAGAGAACTGATCACATACGGACTCAAGGGTGTTGCCGCTTACGGTCAGCATGCTGCAAATCTAGGCAAGCAAGACGGCGCGCTCTATAAGTTTGTTGAAGAAGCTATGGTTGCAACACTGAATGATAATCTGTCAGCTGACGAACTGGTTGCACTGACACTTAAAACTGGTGAAAACGGCGTTAAAGTGATGGCCATGCTGGACGAAGCAAATACGTCTACATACGGACATCCTGAAATTACTGAAGTTAATATTGGTGTAAGAAACAATCCTGCCATTCTTATTTCGGGGCACGACCTGCATGACATGGAAGCCCTACTTGAGCAGACTGAGGGTACTGGTGTAGATGTTTACACACACAGCGAAATGCTGCCTGCAAACTACTATCCTAAGTTCAAGAAATATGAGCACTTCGTAGGCAACTACGGCAATGCTTGGTGGAAGCAAAAGGAAGAGTTCGAGACGTTTAATGGGCCGATCCTCTTTACGACAAACTGTATCGTACCGCCTAAGGGTGATGTTGCCAAGCGTATTTTCACTACAGGCTCTTCTGGATTCCCAGGTTGTACGCATATTGAAGCAGATGAAAACGGTAAGAAAGACTTTTCACAGGTCATTGACATGGCGAAGACTCTGCCTGCACCAACAGAAATTGAAAAGGGTAAAATTGTTGGCGGCTTCGCCCATAATCAGGTTCTTGCACTTGCAGACAAGGTTGTTGACGCTGTGAAGACAGGCGCAATCAAGCAGTTCTTTGTAATGGCAGGCTGTGACGGCCGTATGAAGAGCCGTGATTACTATACTGAATTTGCAGAGAAGCTGCCAAAGGATACAGTAATTCTGACAGCAGGTTGTGCGAAATACCGTTACAACAAGCTGCAGCTGGGCGATATCGGTGGTATTCCAAGAGTACTGGACGCAGGTCAGTGTAACGACTCTTACTCACTGGCAGTTATCGCACTCAAGCTGAAAGAAGTTTTTGAGCTCAATGACATCAATGAGCTTCCGATTTCGTATAATATTGCATGGTACGAGCAGAAAGCAGTTATTGTTCTACTGGCACTTCTCTTCCTGGGCGTGAAGAATATCCACCTGGGTCCAACACTGCCGGCATTCCTGTCTCCGAACGTTGCAAACGTTCTTGTAGAGACATTTGGCATCGGTGGTATTACAAATGTGGATGACGATATCAAAATGTTCCTTGGTTAAATAGCGTTAAGGAAATATTAAACAAAGTCCGTTAGAATATAAATAAACGATTGTGAATAATGATGAATGCATCTGGAGCCTTTGGAACCAGATGCATTTTTTTATATGTGAAAAGAGCGTTTTTACATGAAATTTTGCAAGAATAAGTGTTTTTATTAGCAATGGGGTATAGGTTAATTGGAGTATTGCGATGATTTGTCCGTTATTTAATAGTTATTTTAATATCAAAATTTTCGAGTTACCCCTTGACAGGGGGGGTGTGGTCCGATAGAATATTCTCGAAAAGACCCCCTCCGAGGGGGAGTGCGGATAAATTTATCTATCTTTTAACAAACAGATGGATTCTATCGAATAGGGAGGTTAACAATGGGTCAAAAAGTCCTGATCGTAGGTGGCGTTGCAGGTGGCGCAAGTACAGCTGCAAGACTTCGCCGTGTTGATGAAGAAGCACAGATTATCATGTTTGAAAGAGGCGACTACATATCGTTTGCAAACTGTGGTCTGCCATATTACATTGGTGAGACGATAGAAGAACGTGAGCTTCTGCTGGTTCAAACACCGGAAGGCATGGGCAAGCGCTTTAACATGGACATTCGTGTACGCAACGAAGTCATGTCGATTGACAGAGAGAAGAAAACAGTACGCGTGATGAACCACAATACAAATGAGGCATATGATGAGTCTTATGACGTACTGGTACTGTCACCGGGATCAACACCACTAAGACCGCCGATTCCAGGAATTGACGCTCCAAACATCTTCAGCCTGTGGAATATTCCAGACACAGACGTTATCAAGGGTTATGTCGATGAGAAGAAACCACAGCACGCGGTTGTTATCGGTGGCGGATTCATCGGACTTGAAATGGCTGAAAATCTTCACGATAGAGGTGCACATGTTGCTGTTGTTGAAATGGCCGACCAGGTTATGCAGCCAATCGACTTCGAAATGGCAAGTCTTGCACACCAGCACATGAAGCAGCAAGGCGTGGACCTGTTCCTTGGCGATGGCGTGAAGTCCTTCCACCACGACAAGCGAAGCGGAAAAACAACAGTTGAACTTCAAAGCGGGGCTAAAATTGAAACGGATCTGGTTATCCTTTCAATCGGTATCCGTTCAAATTCTCAGCTAGCTAAAGACGCTGGCCTGGAAGTAAATCAACGTGGCGGCATTGTGGTTAACGACCACCTGGTAACATCTGACCCAAGCATTTATGCCCTGGGTGATGCAATCGAAGTTGAAGATTTCAACGACAAAACACGTACAATGGTGCCTCTAGCTGGTCCTGCAAATAAGCAAGGACGTATCTGTGCGAATAATATTGCGGGTATTGATGATAAATACAAAGGTACACAGGGTACTTCAATTGCTAAGGTATTCGACCTAGCTGTTGCAAGTACTGGCCATAATGAAAAGACCCTAATCCGTAACGGTAAAGTGTACGGTAAAGACTATAAAACAATCATTATCCATGCTAAGCAGCATGCTGGATACTACCCAGGTGCTATGCCAATGACGCTTAAGCTGGTATATGGACTTGACGGCAAGGTCATCGGTGCTCAAGGTGTCGGTTACGATGGCGTAGATAAGCGTATTGACGTCATTGCGACAGCAATCCGTTTCGGCGCGACAATTTACGATCTGAAAGATCTTGAACTGGCTTACGCACCGCCATTTGGCTCAGCGAAAGACCCTGTAAACATGCTTGGCTTTGTTGCAGAGAACGTACTTTCAGGCAAGAGTGAGCATGTACACTGGAATCAGCTTGAAGACTTCAAGAAGGAAGAGACAATCATCCTGGACATCCGTGAAGATATTGAGAGAGAGCTTGGCTTCATTGAAGGCTCAGTACACATTCCGCTGGACGACCTTCGCGACCGTGCGGGTGAGCTTGATAAGAACAAGAACATTATTGTTTACTGTGCAGTAGGCCTCAGAGGCTATGTCGGAGAGCGTATTCTGCGCCAGCTGGGCTTTGGTAAGGTATTCAACTTCTCTGGCGGATACTCGACTTACTCGTGCATGTTCTGCCAAGACCCTGAAGATGCGGGTAAATGCGGCGGTGTTGCGTGTTCAGCAGACCTAGACTTCGGTGAAGATGGCAGTCCTGAACACATGCCTGAAATCGCACGTGAAACGGGTGAAGTTGTGAAGCTGAATGCTTGCGGTCTGCAGTGTCCAGGCCCAATCATGCAGGTCTATAAGAAAATGGAAGATATGAATTTGGGTGACGTGCTTGAAGTACGTGCAACAGACCCAGGTTTTGCAAGTGATATCGGCGTTTGGGCGGGTAGAACTGGCAATACGCTGATGGAAGTCGGCAAGAATGAAAAGAAAGAAGTCGTTGCGCGTCTGATGAAAGGTCAGAAATCAAAACCGGCGGCAGCTTCCGGTGGTGCTATGGCACCTGTTAAGGAAGACAAGACAATGGTTGTGTTCAGCGGCGATTTGGATAAGGCGATTGCATCACTGATCATTGCGAATGGTGCAGCTTCCATGGGCAGGAAGGTGACAATGTTCTTCACATTCTGGGGACTGAATGTTCTTAGAAGACATGAACCTGTGAGTGTACAGAAGGACTTCATGAGCAAGATGTTCTCTGGCATGATGCCAAGAGGCACTAAGAAGCTGGGTCTTTCAAAGATGAACATGATGGGCATGGGTCCAAAAATGATCCGCATGGTCATGAAGAAGCACAATGTGGATTCTCTTGAAGTACTGCTTCAGACAGCAATTGACAATGGTGTTAACATCGTGGCATGCAACATGTCAATGGACCTGATGGGTATTACAGAAGCTGAGCTTATCGACGGTGTTCAGCTGGGTGGCGTAGCAACATATCTGGGTGCAGCGGAAGAATCAAACGTGAACTTGTTCATCTAGATTCCTGTTCAGTGTCAGAAGAATGTGGTAAGATAGTTAGAGAAATTTCAAGGAGGCATAGTATGGCAAAGCAAGACGCTAAGAAAAACATTATCAATAGACTGAAGACCATTAAAGGCCATATTGCTGGCGTTGAGAAAATGGTAGAGGAAGGTAAGTCTTGTGGCGATGTCCTTCTGCAAATCGCAGCTATCAAATCTTCTGTGCACAAGGTCGGACTTCTGATTATGGAAGAGCATGCAATGGAATGCCTGCTTCTCGATGAGGAAGGCAAGCCGGTTGACAAGGAAGAAATGGAACAGGTCATCAAAACTTTGGTGAACTATTCAAAGTAAGGATACACCCGCGTGTAAGCACTTTCAAAAATAGAACCGTTTCTAAAAGCTTAACGTTCCCGTCGTGATTGTTATGGGAAATTCGCATTCTTAGGAATTGGATATGATTTGGCTTAAAGGCTGCTGTAATTTAGAAGGCAAATGCTTTCGTTTTACAGCAGCCTTTTTATTGTGGCCGCAAGGCGTCCTGAAAGCAGGGCGGTCCCCTATTAGAAAGAAGTAATGAAACAAACATATGAACATATATTCATAGAAAATACCCTCAAATGTATTGCGATAAGGTCTTGTGATTGATAAAATAGGCATAATTATACTAAAACCGGAGGGTGATACATGAAGAAGAAATGGATTAGTCCGTGGCTTTTGCCAGTTGGGATTGCTGTGGCATTTTTAATGTGGGGTGTTATTGTACAGCCCATGGACGAGATACTGGAAGGCATTCTGAGAATCATATTTGAGCCGAGCACACTGATTACAGACTACATCGTTATTGGTGGACTGGGCGGGGCATTTGTAAACGCAGGTCTTTTAGGACTACTTCTTACTGCAATGACGGTTCACATACGTGAAGAGGCAGACGGCGTGACCTTGGCGGCGCTTTTCCTGATTATGGGCTTTGCCCTTTTTGGAAAGAATCTGTTCAATGTCTGGTTCATCCTTGGCGGCATTTTCCTGCACAGCAAAGTCTTTAATGTTCCCATTAAAAAGGTATGGACTGTCGGACTTTTCGGAACGGCCATGGCACCTATGGTCAGTGACCTTATTTATTCTGCATCTACACCAGAACCCTTTGGGTGGATTGCTGGTACAACCGCAGGGATTCTGACCGGCTTCATACTGCCCATTGTGAGTGATTGGCTGAAGCGTACACACGAGGGCTTCAATCTCTATAATGTCGGCTTTGCGGCTGGGATTATCGGAACCATCTTCGTTTCAATTTTTAAATCTTATGGCTACCAGCCAGCGCCACGTCTGATTTGGAATACGGACCATCAGTTTGTGCTCTTCGCTTTTATGAACACACTGTTCGGTCTTATGATCATAGCGGGTCGCTACTGGAATCCCCATTCCCTAAAGGGATTCAGACGACTGGTTTCCTCATCGGGTGTCGCACCGGCTGATTTTTTGAAGGAATACGGTTCGGGTGTGGTTGTCATAAACATGGGACTCAATGGTATGCTGGCGACGACCTATCTGCTTGTGGTGGGCGGTGACCTGAACGGACCAACACTTGGGGGCGTGCTTACAATTGTAGGCTTTGGTGCTGCTGGAAAGCACATCATGAACATCCTGCCGATTTTTGCAGGCATTTATATAGGGGCCTTTACCAAGGTCTGGCACATAACGGACCCATCCATTCAGCTTGCGGCGCTCTTTGGTACTGCACTTGCGCCATTTGCGGGCAGATACGGCTGGGGTGCTGGAATTCTGGCTGCCTTTATTCATATGTCTGTCGTGTTGAATGTCGGCGGACTGCACGGTGGCTTGAACCTGTACAATAACGGGTTTTCAGCGGGAATTGTTGCCATGATTCTTCTTCCCGTAATGAAATACATTGATGAGTGGAAGACTGCTAGAGTTACACAAAATCAGGCTCAGGGTCTTAGAGACTTTGAGGTGGAATATATACAAAATTAGAAGGAGTCGGATGCGTGTGCGTCCGGCTTTTTTTGCACCCTATCTGTGTCTGAGGAGAAAGTGAAAATTTCATTTGAAAATTATTTGAAAATACTTTACAAGAATACTCCAGTATGCTAATATAAATTTGTAATCATTACAAATTTAAAACGAATGAATAATATTTGCCAAGGAGGTCAAGATTGTGGAGACAGTAGATAAGGTACTTAAGGTTTTCGCTGAAGCAGAAGGTCCCATGCGTCCAGGTGAGGTTGCTGAAAAGGCCGAACTGGATAGAAAAGAAGTTGATAAGGCGATCAAGCAGCTGAAAAAGGACGAAAAGATCCATTCACCAAAACGTTGTTTCTACGCAATAAGCGAATAGGGAAAAGTATTTTTCACACCTTATTTGAAAGACACTTAATAGAAAGTATTTCAAAATCAAGAAATTTGATATTTTGAATATTTAAATGAAATCAGGGTAAAATAGTCAGGGATAGTTTATTGTAATCACTATAAAAGAGGAGGCAAAAACTATGAAGTATGTATGTGTTGCATGTCAATGGGAATATGATCCTGCAGTAGGTGATCCAGACGGTGGTATTGCACCGGGTACAGCATTTGAAGATATTCCAGATGATTGGGTATGCCCAGTGTGCGGCGTTGGCAAGGATATGTTCGAACCTGTTGAATAAGAGTCCTGCTACATAGTCTTATAATGAAGAAGCGTCAAAAGTAAATGGGAGAGCTGAAGACCTTTGGCTCTCCCAGACATTGAAATAGGAGATGAAGAACATGAAAAAGTTTGAATGTGAACCATGCGGTTATATCTACGATCCTGAAGCGGGCGACCCAGATGGCGGTATCGCACCAGGTACGGCATTTGAAGATATCCCAGAGGATTGGGTATGTCCAGTATGTGGCGTTGGTAAAGACATGTTTGTGGTTGTCGAGTAACTGTCCCGTAGCACGTATTTAAGGAGAGGGGAAACGGTTACAGATGGCTATTCAAGTTGAGAATATAGGGGAATTTCTTAAATCTAACAACATAAAACCATCTTATCAGAGAATAAAGATTTATGAATATTTAATGGGAACTACAGAGCATCCTACGGTGGATGCCATTTACAGGGCGCTCCTGCCGAGCATTCCGACATTATCTAAAACGACTGTCTACAACACGCTTAATCTTTTTGTAGATCATCAGATTGCGCTTCTGATTACCATTGAGGAAAATGAAACGCGATATGATGCAGATACATCCACACATGGGCATTTCAAATGTGATGTGTGCGGGGGTGTGCTTGATTTCAGAACAGACCTGAGCGTGCTTGAAATTGACCAGCTCCAGGGATGTCAAATCAAGGAGCAGCATATTTATTTTAGAGGAACTTGCCGCACGTGCCTTGGAAAAAACAGTTAATGTGTTTAATTACATAAGAAGTTGAGGAGGAGTTATTATGCCAAAGAGATTAGAAATCTATAAATGTGAACTTTGTGGTAATGTTGTAGAAGTATTCCACGGCGGCGCTTCTATTCCAGTATGCTGTGGTCAGCAAATGGGTCTACTCGAAGAAATGACTGCCGATCAATCAACAGAAAAACACGTTCCTATGATTGAAGAAATCGAAGGCGGCTACAAGGTTACTGTAGGCTCGACACTTCACCCAATGACAGATGCACACTACATTGAGTGGATTGAACTGATCTCAGGTGACGAAGTGCTTCGCAAGCACCTCAATCCAGGCGATGAGCCAGTAGCAGTGTTCAAGACAGATGCAAAAGAAGTTGTGGCACGCGAGTACTGCAATATCCACGGACTGTGGAAGAACGAAAAATAGGAAAACCATACACCTGCCAGCGGCATATCGCTGGCAGGTTTTATGAATAACATACTATTAGCGGGATGAAAAGGAGACGACAACCATGATAAACCAAAGAGTTGCAGATGCAATCAATGCTCAAATCAATGCGGAATTGTATTCGGCTTATCTATATCTTTCAATGTCAGCTTACTTTGAAGATGAGAATCTTGCGGGATTTGCAAACTGGATGCGCGTTCAGTTCGAAGAAGAGCAGTTCCATGCAATGAAGTTCTTCAATTACCTGAGCGAGCGCGGGGGTCGCGTTACGCTTGAAGCTATTGAAAAGCCAAAAGTTGAGTGGGCAAATATCGTTGAAGTATTTGAAGAGACCCTGGAGCATGAGCGCCACGTGACATCTCTGATCAACAACCTGATGGATATCGCACATGAAGAGCGTGATCATGCAACAGCATCATTCCTTCAGTGGTATATCGATGAGCAGGTTGAAGAAGAGGCAGCTGCTGAGAGCATTCTGACACAGCTTAAGTTCATTGGCGGACAAGGCAATGCGATTCTCATGCTTGATCGAGAAATGGCAGCAAGAGTCTTTACACCACCTGCAGCTGAATAAATTTAAAAGAAGGTCAGAAAACAGCATTTTGTGTTTTCTGCAGTAAAAAGGGTGAGCCTAGGCTCACCCTTTTTTATGGGATATGTTTAGTCAGTAGGTAGGTCTACTTAACTGAAACCCGGATTATGAAAGGATATGTTGAAAGTTGCCCACTGGCCTAGGCACTTTCATACCGGATATTCTCAGAAGGAACCCCCAGGGATTCCAGTTTTCTGATGGATGCGTTGACCATAGGTGGCGGTCCGCACATGTAGACCTTATATTCTGACAGGTCGATGTCTTCCATGTGATCTGTAACAAAGCCTTTTCTGCCGGTCCAGTTTTCATCAAAGGCAATAATCTTTCTAAACTCAAAGGCTGGATTCTCTGTCTCCATTCTTTCAAATGAATCCGAGTAAATCAGCTCGTCTTCCTTGTTGGCGCCATAGAGGAGCTTAAACTCCGTGACTGCACCAGGGTTCTCTATGAGATCGCGGACAATGGGAACAAATGGTGTGATGCCAATGCCGCCTCCAACTAGAAGAACCTTCTTGTCATTCTTGTTGATGACGATATCCCTGCCCATAGGACCCTCCAGTATGACCGCGTCCCCTTCTTTAAAGTTTTCTGAAATAAGTCCAGTGCCGTAACCGTTTGGAACCCGTTTTACGGTGACGCTGACACTTCTTCCATCTTCGTTGAAGGAGGAAATGGAGTAGGCTCTGAACATTTCAGGATCATCCTTGATTTTAACCAGAATGAACTGGCCTGCCTTGTAGTCAACCCGCTCAGGTGTGACAAATCTGAAGGTGTATTCAGCAACATCGTCTTTCAGCTGTTTGATGGTTTCAATGACTGCAGAAATACGCTGTCTCTGTTCATAGCCTTCAAGGCTGACATGCTTTTTAAGAACGCCCGCAGTCTTTTCGTTGGTAAGCGTGAGAATGTGTGCAGGACAGTTTTCTACACAGGTTGAGCAGCGTATGCAAGCTTCATCGTCAAACTGATTGCTGTCGGTAAACTGTGTATAAGGTGTTAGCTGCATAGGACAGACGCGGGCGCATTTTCCGCAGCTGTGACACATTTCAGTACGTGAGGCAGTGACCTTTTCATCGGTCAGCTTTGTTACGCCAAGTTTTTTTCCAAGGCGATAGGAGTAGCGCTGCATGAAGCCCATGGGGCAGAAATTACACCATGTTCTCGGTGCAAAGAAGAGCGCCAGAGTGCCCCCGAGGATGGTTACCATGAGGTAGCTGCCAACGAAAATCATGCCAATCTTATCGAAAAAAGATGCCGAGCCGTAGATGGCGGCTACCTTTATGAACTTTGTGACCAGCTTTGCGGAAAACCATCCAAAGAATAGAATTCCAAGCCACTTGTTCCTGAAGAGTGCGGGTATGTTTTTGTTGCGGCTGAAGCGCATGAAGACGGAGTCAAAGAGACTTCCGTGGGCACAGATGTTTCCACACCAGAATCTGCCCTTGAAAAAAGAGTAGAGCAGCAGTCCGATGATGACAGGTATAACCAGCAGTCCTAGCTTTGGATACCAGAGTCCACCGACTGCGACTGTAAGGGTGAAAAGAAACCCATATTTTCTGATTAAAGTAAATGTACGATTAGTCTTAATATGAAATGCCGACATTCAAACCTCCTATGTACTATGATTTTACCCCTCCCCATAGGGGGTGTGTTAGAAACTATCATACACGAAGCCAAAGGGATTATCAAGATATTTTTATTAATCAGATAATTCGAAAAAGTCGAATATTGTGTTTGAACATGCCTTCAGATGTTATAAAATAGTATGTGATAGTTCATGTGAAAGGCAAAAGAGGTGTGATGATGAAAAAAATGCTTGTTATAGACGGCACGGCGCTGTCCTATAAGGCTTTTGCCAGTGGAACCTACTCTGGAGCTGTAACAGCAACGGGACACAAGGTACCCATGCTTGCCCATTTTATGACGTATTTGCTGGAACTCATGGGACGGTACGAGCCTTCGGCTCTGGTTATTGCCTTTGGAAAGCAGGACGTGGAGCCGGATATTATGAAGAATCCCTCCTACAAGATCCAATTTGCACTTCTGAAGGTGCTGATTGAGTCCCTGGAAATTGAATGTGCAGTTACAGAAGGTCCTGTGCTCGACCTGATCAAGGCGGTTGTCATAAGCGGTGAGGAAGAGGAATACAAGACCTATATCGCGACATCTGAGGAGAAGAGCTTTCAGCTGATATCGAAGCGGACCCATGTCATTCTGTTCGGCAAAGGCAGGGATGTGCACTATAATCCCAATAAGTTCTACCTTGAATATGGTATTGAGGCTGCATTTTATCCCGATTACTTTGCCTTGACCGGCCATGGTACAGACAATGTGCCCGGCATTCCAGGCATAGGGGAGAAGACGGCAGTGCGTATTTTGCAGGAGTACGGCAGAGTGGAACACATCATGAGCAATATCAATGTGATTACCGATCACAGACTGAGGGATCTCTTCGATCTTTATCAGGAGGAAATCATTCTGGGTGTTGAAACCGAGAGACTCCAGTCCCTCGATACATACGTAGCCGATTATGAAGCCATGGCATTTTCCGGGTTTGATACCAGTGCTCAGGATGTAATGACGCATTTTGGTCTTTCGACCCTTCTTGACACTTCAACGGAGGATAGCGCGGGGCTGCCGCTGCTGGAGTATATGGACTAGTCATTTTTCAGGCCATGTGTTACGTAAATTTCAATCATTATTTTAAGTGAGTGGGTCCCTTGAAGACCCACTTTTGTTATTATATAAGGGAGCGTTCGTAAGAAGCATTACAGACAATCATGTGTGGAGTATAGAGTGTTTGAGGAGGATTTATTATGGTGAACCAAGAGAGAGTGGTAGAGCGTTTTTTAAAGTATGTTCAAATTGACAGCGAAACGCGCAATGAAAAAGAATTTGCAGACATGCTTGTTGAGGAAATGAAGGCAATGGGCCTTGAAATACAAAGAGACAATGCCGGTGCACCGGTTGGCTCAAATACCGACAATATCATCGCAAGATTGAAAGGCAACACAGATCAGCAATCTGTTTTCTTCAGTGCCCATATGGATACGGTAACACCAGGTAACGGCATTAAGCCAATTGTTGAAGATGGAATTATCAAGTCAGATGGAACGACGGTTCTGGGTGGTGATGACAAAGCGGGCATCGTTGCCATTATGGAAGCCTTCCAAGTCCTCATTGAAGAGGGTCTGCCCCACGGCACTGTTGAAGCCGTGATTACCATAGCAGAAGAGGGCGGACTGAATGGATCGAAGAACCTGGACTACAGTCTGGTAGAATCAAAGCTGGGCTTTGTACTTGACTCAGGTGGTAAGACAGGCGAGGTCATCGTACAGGGACCGGCGCAGGATAAAATTGATGTAGTGATCAAAGGCAGACCAGCACATGCGGGTGTCGCACCAGAAGAGGGCATCAGCGCAATCATGGTTGCATCGGAAGCCATCAGCAATATGAAGCTTCTTCGTATTGACTCTGAAACGACTGCAAATATTGGTTCTATCGAGGGTGGTCAGGTTACAAACATCGTGTGTCCTGAAGTGAAAATCAAGGCAGAAGCCCGTTCACTTTCAAATGAGAAGCTGGATGCCCAATCAGCACATATGGCGAAATGCTTTGAAGATGCAGCTGAAAAGTTCGGCGCTCAGGCCATTGTTCAAATTGACCGCGCTTACAGTGCCTTTAAGGTTGAAGCGTCGGATGAAATCATTGCGATCATAAGAAAAGCAATGGGCGCACTGGATGCTGAGGTTCAGCTTAAGGCTTCAGGTGGTGGCTCTGATACGAACATTTATAATGGAAACGGCATTAAGGCAATTAACTTGGGTGTGGGCATGCAGAAGGTTCATACGCTTGATGAATTTATCGAAATTGCCGATCTTGTAAAAAGTGCTGAAATGTGTGTTGAGATTGTAAAGAACGTCTAGTAAGGATACTTGAAAACTAAAATCTTTGATAAAAAACAAGCCCCTGAATGCAGTCGATGCACCAGGGGCTTTTCAATCTTGACATATAAATATTCAAATGGTACTATTAAGGATACATAAGTTATACGAAATATACCTTAACACTTAATTATATCACATTTATTTTCATTTGTCAATAAGCAGTTTTGAGATTTTAGGAGGATGCTATGAACAAGGTACAGTTGTACGCATTTACATCTGCCCTGGACCTGCCCCAGATGCAGATACGCCTGAACGAGCGGCTTGTAGGTTCTGGAATAGTACTGACAGCCAACGATGTGGCGATCATTGCAGAGTCAAGATCTGATATTTTAGGGCGCTATGGACGTCTTGCCCTCAATTCGGAAGTGATTGAAGATATCATCGTTCGATTTAGCAGTTCTACCTATATTCAAACGGATGTCTTCGTGGATACTGTGCTTGAGCTGTATGAAATTTTCCAATATATCAAGCATGAAACGCTTGATGAAGTATTTGATGACGAGATTCTCGACTATATGGAAGAGGCCTTCAACGGAACTTGTCAGGGATCCCTCCAGTACCTGGGTGAAAAGAAGGCCAATGATTTCATAAGATCTTACAGAGGACTGGAGGATGACTAATATGACAGCTCAGGTGATTAAAGCAGGTAAAGTCAGTGATCTGAAGGGGCTTATTCAAGAGGCCAAGCTTTCAGGGGCTATTTCGGACCATCAGGTTTTTCAGTTGAACAATGAAATCGGCATGCTCCTGCATCGCCATTTTACAGATTTTACAGGAGCGCAGTCGGGCAGTCTGTCGAAGGAACGCATTGAGCAGTTGTACGCGTCATGGATGTTCATTATGGATTTGTATATTGCAGATTCTGAAGTACTTGACTTGGACATTTCCATAGGTGCCGAGTCTCTTGACGCGCTTTTTAAGGATGCCTACGCCTACATTCAGATTCTGCTCAGTGAAATGCGCGTGGCCTTTTCGCAGTTTTGCAAAAGACGGATCAGACTCCCAAACACCATCTATGAGGACACCTTTGAGAAAGCCCTGCCTAAGTTCTTTAAGGCGTATAACTTCTGCTATGACGCGGCGAACACGGTCACGGACCTGGATTACCCCCTAGGTATACCAGTTTCTGAAGATCTGGAGGGGATACGTTATATCAGGGCCTATATTGAGCATCTTGAGATTGAAAATGATGTGCTTCGATACTTTGAAGGGTCAGATCGGCAGAGGCTCCTAAACCGGTTTTCGAAAGTATATGGGATGGGCTACAGGGATCTGCCGATGAACATATTTGAAATTGCGGTTGTAAACCATTTTTTCAATATGTCAGCATTGCCAGGTGCGCTCCAGCTTGTCATTGATTCGAGTATCCGCAGACACTACGTCAAGCATCTTGAGTCCCTGGATGAAAAGGAACTGCATGTGCATATGCAAGGGGCCTTAAAAGCCTATCTGGCACAGGTGCCCTTCTTTACAGATGGGCAAAAGGCCTATATTGAAATCTGTCTGGCCAACCGGATTCCGTCTCTTGAAGCAGCTATTCTCGAGGACAATATTGACTGTGTGTGGCTTTAGATTCATGCATAAAAATAGAGGGGCGATTGCCCCTCTTTATTGATTGTCTTCAAATGAAAGTGGTGAAATGTTTGCCGCAATGCAGTTACGGCCCATATCCTTGGCAGTATAGAGCGCGTGGTCAGCAAACTGGACAACCCTTTCCAGTGTCATGTCACTGGTTGGTGTCTGCGCATATATGCCGAGTGTTATGGAAACAATGGGACTGACGGTTGAATACTTATGCTCAATCTGAGCGTTTTCAACATTTTGTCGCATATCCTCAGCAACTTGAAGCGCCCCCTGTAGCTCCGTATTTGGAAGTACAGCGATGAATTCATCGCCGCCGTATCGGGCGACGAAGTCCGTTTTGCGTTTAAGACTGGACTTGAGAATCTGTGCGATTGTATACAGACAGGTATCACCCTCTGTATGCCCATAATTGTCGTTGTACTCCTTGAACTTGTCAATATCGATAAGCAGCAGTGCAAGCGGAGCGCTTTCACGGACCGAACGGCTGAGTTCCTTAATCAGCGTCTCAGCAAAATGACGCCGGTTCGGAATCTTTGTAAGAGAATCGATATAAGTCATTTCAGTCAGTTGTCTGTTGAGAGACTCAAGCTTCGCCTGCGCCTTTTTTCTTCTGGAAATCTCTTCTTCAAGCTGTTCTGATTCCTGACCGTTTCGGATGGCGATTGCCGTATAGGAAGCAAGGGCTTTGAGCATGTCCAGATGGTGCTTTGTGTAGGCGTTTCGCGCATAGGACTGTGCTGTCAGGGTGCCGATAATCTTGTCTTCTATGAAGAGGGGCACATATATGATGGACTGAGACATGCGGCCCAGGCGATTTGTCATGGGGTCTTGCTTGTATCTTGTATATTCACTCAGATAATCATTGGTGAAGATTTCAGTCTTATTTCTTATGCACCAGGCACTGAGGCTGTTCATGTCATTGAGTGCGGTAGGCTTGTGATTCACCTTTTGGCCGCTTGTAATGAAAAGTGGATACTCAATGATTTCATCGTCTTCATCATAAAGGCAGATGCCGAAGAAGGATGCGTCCATAAGCGTGTTGATGTTTTCATAGATGCGTTTGAAGATGAGTTCCAGATCCAGCGTGGAAGTGATATCACGTCCGATTCTTGATATGACTTCAATGTCATCATGGAGTTTCTGAAGCTCCCGGTTTTTTGATTGAAGCTCTACGTTTTTCAGCTTGAAAATTTCCTTTTCATGCTGGGTCTGTTCTATTCTAAACTGGGAACGGATATGGGTGAGCCGCTCATTGAGCATGTCCTTCTGCGTTTTTAAATCCCAGTTGTGATAGAGCTTGTAATGATCCAGCGCCTCCTTAAATTTTCCCTGGCTTTCATAAATGTTGGCAAGCAGGGAGAGGGCAGAAGCATAACTGTTATCTGAACCCAGGTTCTGGGCAATTTCAAGGAGCTGTCTGCACCGCATCTCAGCTTCTTCGAACTTGCTCTGTTTTATCAAAAGCTGGGTGTAGGCGAGTCCTGTTTTGAGGAGCATGTACTGATCGCCGGTCTCGTTCTCAATCTTTTCGGCTTCAAGGTAGTGTGTCTCTGCTTTATCTGTATCTTCCTTTAAAGAGAAAATATCCGCAATGAGGCAGTGAACATGGGCTTCCCCCATTCTGTCGACCGTCTTTTTGAAGACCTCGAGTGCGTCGAGCCCCCTGCGCATGGCTAAGTCGTACTGACCTTCCTTCATGGCCAGGTCCCCTAAGTTAAGGTAGGCAATCCCCACACCGCTTGACTGGCTTGTCGCTTCAGAAAGCTGTAGGGCCTTCGTATAGTACTCGCGGGCCTGGTCAAAGGCGTTCAGTTTGTTGTAGATTTCGCCAATGTTGTTGTAGGCAGAGCTTTCAGCGCGTGAATTGTGGGAGTTCCTTGCCAGTCGAAGGCCTTCCCTGTAGTATTCCAGTGCCTGATCCAGATTGTCCATGTATAGGTTTACATTGCCAAGCAGGTTAAAGGCTTCAGACTGATAGCTTTCGCTCTTGAGCTTTTTCGAATTCTCAAGGAGCTCGCTCGCGCTATAAAGCGCTTCGTCATATTTGCCCAAATGCCAGCAGGTTCTTCCCTTGAGGTAGATCGCGCGCAGGTAGTTATCTGCATCGGAATCCTTGTCTGAAAGTCTATAGATTTCACACGCAATGTCATAAGCTTGCTGCGGGTCAGCGTATTGAAGTTTTTCAGCTTGGTTCAGCCGTATTGTATGTGGCTTGTCCACGGCATTGTTCTGCTGTGAAAAATCGCTTAATTTCATGCAAGTGTCCTCCTTGGAATTTACTTAATTTTATCATAATTGCACGAAATCCGCACTGCAAGATGGACGATATTTAAAACTGGGTATCAGTCTATCGAGGAGGCATGCTTATGAAAAGAATATATATAATGCGACATGGCAAAGCTGAATGGCATAATGGAGAAATGGAAGACTTCGACCGTCCTTTAAAGGAGCGTGGCCATAAGGCCGCTGGATTTATGGGCAGTCTCTTGGCTGTGCATCAGGAAATACCTGAGTTGATTATTTCCTCTTCAGCACTGCGCGCACAGCAGACGGCGGAGGACTTTGTCAAGGCTCTGGGCCAGAGAGTGCCTATTGTAAATGATGATTCCCTGTATATGCCGACGGTAAGGCATCTCATGCAGGTGATCAGTGAAGTGGATGCATCCGTAGATGCAGTCATGCTGATTGGGCACAATCCAGCTTCAGAACAGCTTGTGGAGCATCTTACAGCTGGGTCTGGACTAAATTTCTATTTCCCAACCTGTGGTGTGGTCTGCCTGGATGCGGATATAGAAGTATGGGCAGACATTGAACCGGAGGGGGCTGTGATGAAGTGGTTTCTCATCCCCAAACTCTTTATGAAAAAGCATATTTGAAATCTGCAAGTTGCAAAACGTATAGGAAGATTTTTTTTGATTTTTTTGGTAGTAGGCACCAGAAGTACAGATGGACTCGATTCGAACTGTCAGGGATTTCCCTGACAGTTTTGTGTTTTTTGTATGGAATTATGCAATTTCAATGGGTTTTAAATGCCTTTATGAGATCATTAGGTCATGTGGGAAGAAAAAATCCTATCGAGAAAAAAATTTCATGCATGTAAGAAAAAAAGTTCCCACAGTGAAGAAAATTGCATAATAAAAGATTGCCATTATTCAATTGATCAAATTATCGAAAAACTCTACAAGGCACTTGTTAAGCGGCTGTAACAATTTTTTTGAAAGACCTACAAATAAATTGGCACTGGATTTGCTTTATATATGGATGACCGCTCAATCACGAGCGAATGAAGGCTTTATGATACATACTGAAGTTATGGAGCTTTCGGTTGCCTTGGCAATCGCCAGGGTGTTGGCCATCATACTAAGAGTCTATTATTAAGGGGGATCTTAATGGCTCAATTTATTGATTTTCTTAACGGTATTATTTGGAGTAAGGCACTTGTATTCTTATGTCTAGGTGCTGGCGTTTATTTCTCAGTACTCATGAAGTTTCCACAGGTTCGTCTAGTTAAGGACATGGTAAACCAACTGTTCTCAGGCGACGATTCTGATTCAGGCGTTTCTTCATTCCAGTCTTTCGCGATGGCACTTGGCGGTCGTGTTGGTACAGGTAACATCGCCGGTGTTGCTTCGGCAATCGGTTTTGGTGGTCCTGGTGCAGTATTCTGGATGTGGGCGATCGCATTCCTAGGCGCTGGTTCAGCTTACGTTGAAGCGGCTCTTGCACAGGTTTGGAAAGAAGAGATGGATGGGCAGTACCGTGGTGGTCCACAGTACTACATCGAAAAAGGTATTGGTAACAAAGTTTTCGCAACAGTATTTGCAATCTCAGCTATCGTAGCGGTTGGTATCTTCCTACCTGGTATTCAAGCGAACTCTATCGCATCAGCAATGGAAAACGCATTTGGTATTCCAACAATCGCTTCTGGTGTAATCGTAGCTGTTGCTCTTGGCGCAATCATCTTCGGTGGTGTTAAGCGTATCGGTAAAGCTGCTGAAATTCTTGTACCATTCATGGCAATTGCGTACATCATTATCGCACTTATTATCATCGTAATGAACATTGGTGAAGTTCCTAGAGTATTTGCTCTAATCTTTACTAACGCATTCTCTACAAAGGCTGCATTCGGTGCAATCATCGGTCAGGCAATCATGTGGGGCGTTAAGCGTGGTATCTACTCAAACGAAGCTGGTCAAGGTACTGGTCCTATGGCTGCGGCAGCTGCTGAGGTTTCTCACCCTGCTAAGCAAGGTCTTGTACAGGCGTTCTCAGTATACGTTGATACACTGTTCGTATGTTCTGCAACTGCATTCATGATCCTGATCACAGGCATGTACAACACTTATGACGGTGCTGGCGGTTACCTATTTGAAAACCCTGCACTTAATGGCGCTGAGCCAGGTCCTGTATTCACACAGTCTGCTGTTGATACACTGCTTCCTGGTCTAGGTAGTATGTTCGTTGCAATCGCACTTCTGTTCTTCGCATTTACAACACTACTTGCTTACTACTACTATGCAGAGTCAAATGTTGCTTACCTAGCTAAGAAAATGAAAAACCACAAGGCAGTATTCAACGCAACACGTATTGGTCTGCTTGTAATGGTTGTTGTTGGTTCAATCAACTCAGCTGGTACAGTTTGGGCACTTGGTGATGTTGGTGTTGGTATCATGGCATGGTTGAACATCGTTGCGATTATCATCCTTACTAAGCCTGGTATCGCTACTCTTAAAGACTACGAAGAGCAAAAGGCTCAAGGTCTTGACCCAGTATTTGACCCTAGAAAACTTGGTATCAAAAACGCAGATCTATGGGTTGCTAAGCTAGAAGCTAAAAAAAAGTCTAAAGTAGGCTAAGCCTATAAATAAATAACCCTTTAAAGGTGCCTCGAAGAATACTTCGGGGCATTTTTTTTCGGAAAGGACAAAGAACAGCAGTTTAATAAAGAAAAGGGCAGTCATCATGAATTCATGAATGACTGCCCTTTTCTTTATTAAACTATTGGACGCGTCAAGCGACCAGGGCAACCGGAGGTTGCACGGTGTTCCTTACAAGCAATGCAGCACCCCTATTCGAATGATAATTCGAAATAGGGCCGCCTCTCCTTTGCGTATATGACGCGTCTAGCGACATGAGCAATCGAAAGATTGCTCTGCATTTTGCAAGGACTAGGTCAAAAGTGCGCGTCTAGCGACCAGGGCAACTGGAGGTTGCACGGTGTTGTTCTTACAAGACATACCCGATTTCACCTACAGCAAAAAGAGCTCGTCGCTATGCGACGGGCTCTTTTCAAGGGTTTGGATTTATGTGTTAGTACAAATGATTACTTACCGAAGTATCTGTTTAGAAGGCCTTCGAATGCGCAGCCGTGACGTGCTTCGTCCTTGCACATTTCATGAACTGTATCATGGATTGCGTCAAGACCAAGCTCTTTAGCACGCTTAGCAAGCATAAGTTTGCCTTCAGTAGCGCCTTGCTCTGCATCTGCACGAAGCTCAAGGTTCTTTTCAGTTGATTCGAAAACAACTTCGCCAAGAAGTTCAGCAAATTTTGCAGCATGCTCAGCTTCTTCGAAAGCGATACGCTTGTAAGCTTCAGCAACCTCTGGGTAACCTTCGCGGTCAGCTTGACGGCTCATTGCAAGGTACATACCTACTTCTGTACACTCGCCCATGTAGTTTTGACGTAGACCTTCAACGATTTCCTCATCAACGCCCTTTGCTACACCAATGAAGTGCTGGTCAGCCCAAACGCGCTTGCCGCCAGTAAGTTCCTTGAACTTTTCAGCAGGTACGTTGCACTGTGGACATCTCTCAGGAGCTGCATCGCCTTCATGTGTATAACCGCATACTGTACATACAAATTTCTTCATTGTGAAACCTCCATTATACTTGATTCTTATGTAGTGTTTGAAACCCGTGTTTCAAATATAGTCTTGTTATGTAACGACTACAACAGTGCAATCATTACAAAACCAAGTTTACTAGAATAAGACCTTAATGTCAACCATTTTAGTGTAAAAAAACCACTGATAATAATTATCAGTGGTTTTCAGATTACAAATCTTCTTCCCAGAGCAGCTTAGCCATTGGGAATGGCTCTATAGCTCTGCTTATAATACCCTGCACATAGGCGATGAGAACCCCGTAATTGACAATGGGCACACCGTACTCCTTGGCCTGATTGATTCGGTATGTCATAGCCGTTTTATTGAGCATGCAAGCGCCGCAGTGGACAACGAGACTGTATTTTTCAAGCTCTTCAGTGAACTGTGTTCCAGAAGTGTATTCAAACTCAATCTGTTTGCCGGTCATTTGACGAATCCAGCGTGGAATTTTCACGCGACCGATATCATCTGCCTGTCGGTGGTGTGTGCAACCTTCAGAAATGAGGACCTTGTCACCGTCTTTCAGTTTGTCAATTGCCTTTGCACCTCGAATCAGCTCGTTCAGATCACCCTTGTGACGGGCGAAAAGAATTGAGAAAGACGTCAGGGGAATGTCACGTGGTGTATCTGCAGAAACCTTCAAGAAGGCCTGTGAATCAGTGACAACCAGTCGTGGCTTTGTGCCCAGCTTTTCCAGTGTTTCCTTAAGCTCGAACTCCTTGGTTACGATGGCAATGGCATCACTTTCCAAAATATCGCGGATGGTTTGCTGCTGGGGCAGAATAAGACGGCCCTTAGGTGCTGCCTTATCAATCGGCGTTACAAGGACGACAAAATCGCCAGGCTGGATAAGATCTCCAATGATTCTGAACTTGTCCTCATCTTCAGGCAGACTAGACGCAATGGCTTTTTTCAGGGACTGAATGCCTTTGCCCGTTGCTGCAGAAACGGGGATGATTGGGACTTTATATGTTTCCTTGATGCTTTCTATGGCATCGGCGGATGTTTCAAAGGCATCCTGCTTGTTGAGCACGAGAATCTGAGGTATATTCTTTTCCTGGATGAGTTCAAGTATGAACTGGTCATCATCTGTAATTCCCTGAGAGGCATCGATGACCACAAGGGCTACATCTGTTTTGGATAGAACTTCAATGGTTTTTTTCTTCCTGAGTTCCCCCAGTTGACCAAAGTCGTCAAGGCCTGCCGTGTCAATGATGACCGTCGGCCCAATCGGCAGAATTTCCATAGATTTATAGACGGGATCAGTCGTCGTTCCCTTGACTTCGGAAACGATAGCAATGTCCTGATCTGTAATGGCGTTGATAACACTAGATTTCCCAGCATTTCTTCTTCCAAAGAGGGCGATGTGGACCCGGTTGCCCCTTGGTGTAGCATTTAAGCTCATAAGCGTACTCCTTTGTTTACATGTCCATAGACAGAGCGTGTCTCAGTCTGCTGATAAACCCATGTACTGAAGTTCTTGTCATGTCTGTCAGGGGTTCATCAGTCTGGGGACGATGGCAGCTTTCATTTATAGGTGGACTAAAGTCCAGGGATGCCCGGATTGGTGATCTGATAAGGATTCAAGACCTTATCCAGGTCGGCTTCTTCCATATATCCGGCTTCCAGAACCAGTTCTCGAATGGTCTTTGACTCTGCAAGGGCTTTTTTTGCAATTGCCGCAGCCTTGTCATAGCCGATATGGTGTACCAGCGCAGTGACCAGGGCTGTTGAGTTTTCAAGATGTTCAAGGGCCTTTTCAGGATGCACCACAATGCCCTCAACGCATTTGGTTCTGAACTGTTCCACACCATTTCTAAGAATCGCAAGGGACTCCAGAAGACTTTCGGCGATAAGGGGCACAAAGGCGTTGAGCTCCAGCTGACCGCTCATTGCGGCCTGGGTAATGGCAAAATCATTGGCCATGACGCGCATGGAGACCATGCCCATCATTTCAGCCATTACAGGATTCACCTTTCCCGGCATGATTGTGGAACCTGCCTGTACGGCGGGTAGACTCAGCTCCCCAAAACCGCCCCTTGGACCAGAGCCAAGGAGGCGCAGATCGCTGGAAATTTTCATCAGATTGACGGCAGCACTTTTAAGAAGACCGCTGACTTCAACGAAAACATCCATGTTCTGTGTGGTGTCGATGGGAAATTCACTTCGTGCAAGTCCAAGTCCTGTCATGCCCTGAAGCAGGTCTGTCATGAGGAAGATGAACTTATGTGTGGCATTCATGCCAGTTCCGATAGCGGTACCGCCAATGTTGATTTGTCTCAGGCGCTCCTCAACCTTGTAGATGCGCCAGCGGTCGCGGGCGATGGCCTTTGCCCATGCGCCGAACTCCTGTCCCACCATCATGGGAAGGGCGTCCATCATCTGGGTTCTTCCGAGCTTGAGGACATCGGCGAATTCATTCTCCTTGACCTGCAAGGCTTCCTGAAGGTCTGCGAATGCATCTGCAGTGCTTCTGAGTTCACGAATTGCTGCAATCCGCAGGGCTGTTGGGTAGACATCGTTGGTGGACTGTGACATGTTGACATGATTGAGTGGATGCAGGATGTCGTAGGCGCCTTTTTCTGCGCCGAGAATCTCAAGTGCTCTATTTGCAATGACTTCGTTTACATTCATATTTGTGGACGTTCCAGCACCGCCCTGAAGAGGGTCGACGACGAACTGGTCCTTGAGACTGCCGGCCAGAATTTCATCACAAGCAGTAATGATGGCTTCTGCCAAGGGCTTGTCGAGCTGTTTCAAATGCATATTGGCACTTGCGGCAGCTTTTTTGACCAGAACAATGGCATGAATGAGTTTCATGTTGACCGTTCTGCCCGTAATGCTGAAATTTTCTAGTGCCCGCTGTGTATTTATACCGTAGTAGGCTGTGCCTGGTATTCGTTTTTCACCAAGCATGTCGGATTCTATTCTAAACGTACTCATGCGTCACCTCGATAAGTTTCTGCAAGGATTAAACCATGCATGATAATAATATATCAAACAAAGACCTTTTTCAATTTCATCTTGATCTGGTGCGGTGTGTCAGCAGTGGCCCGGAGAGGGTCTATCGTATCAAACAATCAGCCCAATAGTTGACTTTCCAGTCTGACTTCTGTTCTGAATCCATTGTAACATTAATTTAGTCTATTTTAATGTAAAAAGCGGTAACCGATATTACGAAAGGGACAAATTTTAATAAGTTTTACAAGATGCAGGTTGAGAAGTAGGCGTGTAAAAGGTACACTATTTTTATATAGATATAAGGTATATATATGGAGATCGCGACCATCATTATAGAGCACAGCAGGTATGGAGGAGAAAACATGATAACGCATATACTATTTGATTTTGACGGTACACTTATGGATACAAACGATTTGATTGTTGAGTCACTCAGACAGAGCGCCATTCGCTTTCGAGGCACGGATATCGGCGATGAAGAATTGCAGCAGATTCTGGGGAAACCGCTGTCTATCCAGATGCATGAGCTCGATGATGCGCATGGGGATGAGATGGAAGCCTTCTACAGAACCTATTACCGCGAGAGACGGGATGAATATACCAAGGAGTTTGATGGTATAAGAGAAATGTTGGATACCCTGCTTGAGATGGGCATAAAGATGGGCATCGTTTCCAACAAGGGAACGCCGGGGATCCAGCATGGCCTCACCTCTTTCGATATGCACAAGTATTTCGGGTCGGCAATTTCAGCGGATGATGTGATCAAGAGAAAACCGGACCCTGAAGGTATTTTCAAGGCACTGGAAGAACTGGACGGCAAAGTGGAAAACACGCTTTTCATCGGAGACAGCGTACATGATATTGAGAGCGGAAAGCGTGCCGGGGCGAAGACCATTCTGGTAGGATGGACGATTCTCGACAAGAAGCGTCTAATGGAAGCGTCGCCAGACCACGTTGTTGAAACGCCGGATGAGATTGTTGATATTGTAAAGTCAATTAACTAGACGCCAAATATGGAGGGATGAATTATGTCAAGCAAGGTCTTTATGATTGACCTCAGTGCAAGAAGCCATAAGGAAAACAAGATGGTGAAGCTCCAGAAGCTCTTTGATGCGGTGGGCATGGGCGACTGTATTCAGGAGAAAGATCTGACTGCAATCAAGATTCATTTTGGAGAAGTTGGATCGGATGCATTCATTCAGCCTATATTTGTAAAGCCAATTGTAGACAAGGTCAAAGAAGCGGGCGGGAATCCTTTTGTGACAGATACCAATACCCTCTACGCAGGCATGCGCCACAACGCAGTGGACCATCTGAACACAGCTGCTTCACATGGGTTTGTCCCAAGTGTAGTTGGGGCACCTGTCATTATTGCGGATGGTCTGCGGGGTGACAACTACAATATGGTGGAGATTGGCAAGAAGCACTTTAAGGAAGTTAAAATTGCAGGGGACATTGAGCGTGCCAACAGCATGATTGTCATGAGCCACTTCAAGGGCCATGAAATGGCAGGCTTTGGTGGTGCCATAAAGAACCTTGCCATGGGATGCGCCCCATCACTGGGTAAGAAGGATCAGCACTCTACACGCCCATTTGTCATTGCAAAGAAATGTGTGGCCTGCGGCAGGTGTCTGGACATCTGTCCTGTTGAAGCGATTACATACGTAGACGGTAAGGCCCAGATCGATCAGTCGGTCTGTATTGGCTGCGGTGACTGCCTTGCAGTCTGTCCGGTAAAGGCTGTGGCGCTTGATTGGAGTACGGAGCTCGTAGATTTCATGGAGCGTATGACAGAGTATGCCCTTGGGGCCGTAAAAAACAAGCAGGGACATGTTGCCTATATCAATTTCCTCATGCGCATTTCGCCGGACTGTGACTGCTGTGCATGGTCTGACGCGCCCCTTGTTCAGGACATCGGCATATTGGCGTCGACCGACCCGGTTGCCATTGACAAGGCCTGTCTGGATCTGGTCAATGCTCAAAGACCGCTTCCGGGAACACGCCTTACAAAAGAGCACGGACCGGAGCATGACTACGGTGATGTTTTCAAATCCATTCATCCGCACACAAAAGGCAATATTCAGCTGGATTACGGTGAGGAAATCGGGCTGGGTTCAAAAACCTATGAACTGGTGAAACTGTAAGGCTTTCGAGTATGTGAGGCTGCACTGGAGGGAATGTATATGCAGGTAGAAATAAGTTTTGGCGCCAGAGTCGCCGCGTATTTGGACAAGCACGGTGCAAATACCCTGACACTCATGCTCGTCAAGGGTCAAGGCTGATGTGGAGGCGTGGGGCTTCCCCATATTGCCTTAATGGTGCCGGAGGTGCCTGAGAATTTCACAAAGCACACTGTAGAGGGTAAAACGGTGTATATAGACAAGCGGATAGAAACGACCGAGGACAGGATTGAGTTTGTTCTGGTCAAGTTTCTCATGTTCGAGCGGATAGAGGCGAAGGGGCTGAAGCTTGATTTTGAGCGGAAGTAAAAGGTCCTATTGAAACTCTTGGATTTTCTGTGGATTTGGATAAAAAAACTCTATAGTTAATGCGTTGACAATCATTTTCAAGCGCTATAGAATACCTATGAATACACATTCAAGTGTTGTCGCTGAAAGATTTACAGCGGCTAGAATATTCTGGAGGCAATTATGGCTATGATTGAAAATTCACTGATTGAAGAGAAGCTGGAACGTGTTCGCCCAATGCTTCAACGCGATGGCGGAGATGTAAAGCTCGTAGAAGTTACAGCAGATGGCGTTGTTAAAGTTCAACTGCAGGGTGCATGCAGCGGATGTCCCGGTGCGACAATGACACTCAAGCATCTGATTGAGCAGTACCTGAAGCAGGAAATTCCTGAAGTAAAGGAAGTTGTAGGCGTATAGTCCGAAGCTTTCCCCATATGAAAATAGAGGCTTGTATATTCCAACCACGGGATGTGCAAGCCTTTTTCACGTTTTTGAAATGTTTGCAGCGCATCTGTCGGCATGTGAGTATTCCATAAACACCGGCTGCATGTAAAAGCAGGCACTTGCAGAGACCCCTGCCCATTAATTATACAGGGCTATTTTGCTTGAAAGAGACTGGAAGGGGTAACTAATAAACAGGAGAGGAGGCAGTATTATGAAAAAGATACTTGTTCCCGTAGATGGTATGGAAACATGTCCAAAAACCTTTGAAACGGCGATAAGTCTGTCAGAAAAATTCGGTGCTGAGCTTGTCGTTCTTTATGTTAAACCCATACTTGATCCATTGACGCATCCGGGATATGTAGCTATGGAAGAGCATAGCGACAAACACATCAATGATATTGCTGTTGGTATTGCTGAAGCCGCTGAAAAGAAATTGGCTGGAGATGGACGCAAGGTTTCTACGATTATTGAAAGTGGTGATCCTGCGTCAACGATTATAGATGCAGCCAGTCGCGAGGGCTGTGACATGATTGTCATGTGTACTCACGGCATGGGTACGGTCAAGCGTTTCTTCCTTGGAAGCGTGACCAATAAAGTCGTGCATCACGCAGAAATACCCGTACTTGTAGTGCGCTAGACTGCAAATCGGATGATGCTCTCAAAAGAATAAGAGAAGCTCCCAGATGGATTCCATTCATGACGGGGGCTTCTTTTAATGAAATTAGAGTGGATAATCTCATGGCTACTTACTGACATGTAATGGTTTCGTTACATGTTTTTTTATTTGTTACAGAAAACATAAGGGGTTATGTAAAACGAAAGCCTTGCAAATACACGGTTCTTCAGATTGATTTTTTTGGCATCCATCTTGCTCTATATAGGGGTACGCGGTGAAATGCGTTTTCATTCAAGGCCGAAGACTTAAAGGTCGGTTGCAGATAAAAGGTGATGCGAACAGGAGGATTTAATGAGAGAAGTTGTTATTGTCAGTGCGGTAAGGACACCCATCGGCAGTTTTGGTGGTGCACTCGCTTCACTGAGTGCTGTAGACTTGGGAATCGCAGCGGCGAAGGCCGCCCTGGACCAGGGTGGTGTCAAGCCGGAAATGGTTGACGAGGTTCTAATTGGGAATGTACTGCAGGCGGGTCTTGGTCAAAATGTGGCGCGTCAGGTTGCGGTTGGCGCGGGATTGCCCCAGGAGGTACCGGCAATATCCGTCAACAAGCTTTGCGGGTCTGGCCTGCGCACGGTCAGCATGGCAGCCCAGTTCATCATGCTGGGGGACGCAAAGGTTGTATTGGCTGGGGGAACCGAAAGCATGTCCAACGCGCCCTATGTCATGAACAAGGCACGCTGGGGTGCAAAAATGGGACATGTGTCCATGGAGGACACCATGATCAGAGATGGTCTTACAGATGCCTTCAATGAATATCATATGGGCATAACCGCAGAAAACATTGCACAGCGCTGGGAGATTACAAGAGAGGAACAGGATGCATTTGCCCTCCACAGTCAGATGAAGGCGGCAGCTGCCATTACAATGGGACATTTTAAAGATGAAATCGTACCTGTTTCAGTGAAGACACGTCGGGGTGAAAGCCTTGTAGATACTGATGAGTATCCACGTATGGACGCGACACTGGAATCCCTTCAAAAGCTGCGCCCTGCATTTAAAAAGGAGGGCACGGTCACTGCAGGCAATGCCTCCGGCATCAACGACGGCGCAGCAATGCTGGTTCTGGCTGACAAGGATTATGCCCTTGAGCATGGACTTAACATACTTGCACAGGTAAAGGGGTACGGGTCTGCAGCCCTTGATCCTGCCATCATGGGGTACGGTCCTGTTCCGGCAACACGCAGGGCTCTTGAAAAAGCTGGACTCAAGGCATCTGATCTAGGACTGGTTGAAGCCAATGAGGCATTTGCCGCACAGTCTATTGCAGTTGTAAGGGATCTGGAGCTTGATGCCAGTCTTGTAAATGTCAACGGGGGAGCCATCGCACTTGGACACCCGATTGGCGCAAGCGGCGCAAGAATTTTGACGACCCTGCTGCATGAAATGAAAAAGCGCGGGACACAGTACGGGCTGGCGACCTTATGCATAGGCGGCGGACAAGGTACTTCTGTCATTGTCGAGCGCTTTGACAGGGCTTAATGCTATGTGTTTGGCAAATACGAGATCTTGAATGGAGGAGACTATGAGACTTAAAGATAAGGTAGCAATTGTAACAGGCTCTGCACGTGGAATCGGGTTTGAAACGGCCAAGCGCTTTGCGGAAGAAGGCGCAGCTGTGGTCATTTGCGATTTGAACGAAGACGGCGTCCAGGCTGCAGTCAAGAGCATTGAGAACGCAGGGGGCAAGGCCATGGGTATTTCAGTCAATGTGACGGACTCTGCACAGGTGGCGGCAGCTGTTGAGAAAACCCTGTCCGCATATGGCAGGCTGGATTGTCTTGTAAACAATGCGGGTATTACCGCAGACAACACCCTTGTCAAGATGTCTGAAGATGAATGGGACCGCGTGATTGATGTGAATCTCAAAGGGGTCTATAATTTTGGACAGGCTGCAGCCAAGGCCATGGCTGATACAGGTGGTGTCATTCTGAATACCTCGAGTGTTGTCGGCGTATATGGCAACTTCGGGCAGACAAATTACGCGGCGGCCAAGTGGGGTGTCATTGGAATGACGAAGACGTGGGCCAAAGAGCTTGGAAAGAAATCCATCCGTGTCAATGCCGTTGCACCAGGCTTCATACTGACGCCGATGACAGAAAAAATGCCGGACAAGGTTCTGGACATGATGAAAGGCAAGTCGCCGCTGCGCGATCTGGGAAGACCATCAGACATTGCAAACGCATTTCTCTTCCTGGCTTCAGACGAAGCGCGATTTGTAACGGGCACAGTCCTCAGCGTGGATGGCGGTGTCGTCCTGTAAAAGAAGACCTTTTCATGTAGAAAACTTAAGAAGCACCTCTTCACATGCTCTATATAGAAAGCTGTGAGGAGGTGCTTCTTCTTGTGCAGTCTGCGCTTTGCAGTCTACACAGTGATAAAGGTGCAGCCTTGGTCGGAGGACTGCACCTTTTGAAACAAATCGTGTAACAAGTTCAGGTCTTTGTTCGTGCCAGCCTAGGTGACAGGCACTGGATCAATTGGTTCAGGTCGGTTGCTGCATGGTTTATCTGAGGTGCAGCGCCTCAGCTTCCTGTGCAAGAGCTTCCCTGAAATCAGGGTGTGCAATTGCGATAAGTCTCTTTACACGTTCCTTGACACTCTGTCCGCGTAGCCAAGCCACACCGTATTCTGTGACAACATAGTCGACATCGTTTCTGGACAGGGAGACAACAGCTCCAGGTTTCAGGGTTGGGACAATTTTCGAAGCCGGTGTTTTGGCGCCGGCGTCATCGCGGACCATGGCCGTGGAGTAAAGCGCGATGATCGATTTGCCCTCAGGACAGATTTGTGCGCCAATAGCGGTATCTGCCTGGCCGCCGGTTCCAGAGAACTGTTGAACGCCAATGGATTCAGAGCAGCATTGTCCTGTCAGGTCCACTTCAATGGTCGTGTTGATGGAAACCATCTTATGGTTCTGTCCGACAACATAGGGATTGTTGGTCCAGTTGCCCTGTTTGAAAAGTATGGTCGGGTTGTTGTCTAGGAACTTGTAAAGCCTTTCTGAACCGAGTGCGAAGGTGCAGATGGATTTTCCCTTGTCCATGGACTTGTGGGTGTTGGTCACTGCGCCGCATTCAATGAGGTCCACCATGCCATCGGTGAACATTTCCGTGTGGATCCCCAGATTCTTTTTTGATTTCAGGGCAGCTGCGACTGCGTTGGGAATACCGCCGATGCCCAGCTGAATGGTAGACCCGTCATCGATGAGGTCGGCGATGTATGCCCCGATTTTCTCATCCTTTTCGCTGAAAGGAACCTGAGGGAGTGCAGGGACAGCGCGCGTGGTTTCAACAAGGGCATCCACCATGGAAATATGGATCTGGTTGTCGCCGAAGGTTCTTGGGTAGTTTTCATTGACCTCGACAATGATGACCGCCTTCCCGGTTTCGATGAGCTGCATCTCGTAGGTATTGCCGATAGACAGGCTCAAATAGCCGTGGGCATCCATTGCAGAGCAGGTTGTCAGAAGGACTGGCCTTCTGCCTTCAAGCGCGTCAAGACGCTTGTCCAGGGCGCGGTGCAGGTGCTGGGGCTGAAATGAAAGATGGCCTTTGCTGTGGTGCTTGCGAAGGTGTGGCGTGTAAAACCAGCTGTTCACTTCAATGGCATTTGCATAGGCAGGCTCCTCAACGAATTTGTACTGTCCCATGGGCAGGGTGTTTGAAAGCACGCAGTCTTCAACGCCCCTGTCCTTCAGGGTGTGCAGCTCGCTGAGAATATCGATGGGCTCACTACCGCCCAGTCCGCATACGAGAAAGTCACCTGTCTGAATGAGATCAAGTGCTTGGGAAATATTTTTTTTCTTTGCATTGTACATATCTGTATAAGACATGTTACATCCTCCTTTCTGTAGGTTTATGCCTTGCCCCATTTCACCATTGAGCAGGCAAAGGCATATCCGGTGCCTGCGCCAAGCAGTGCACATACATGACCATCCTTGATGACACCTTGGTCAAGACCATGTCTGATGGACAGGAACTGGTCGATATGTCCGCAGTGGCCGTCGTCCTTGAGATAGATGGACTGGTCCTGTGAGAGTCCCAGGGTATCGATGATGGCGTTGTGGGCCTTTGGATTGATATGGGTGATGCCAATGAAGTCGATGTCGCTTCTGTCGAGCTGGGATTTTTCCAGAGCCTTGTCAACAGCCCCCACGAAGTTTGGCAGAGAACGCTCTGCAAGACGCTTTTTCATGCCTTCAGGGTCTGGAAGATGAATGAGGCGTGCCTCCCGCAGTTTGTCTGGGTCAGCGGCGATTTCATCGGTAATCGGATGCAGTGTGCCGCCCCATTTGCCAATAACGTCATCACAGAAGACATGATCTGTGATAATCCCTGTTTCAAGAATGATGTTCTCATCGTGTCCGCGCTTCAGAACGACTGCAAATCCTGCTGGCGACATATCGAACATGAAAGATTGGTTCCTGTCCTTATAGTCAATCAGGTAGGCGTTGGTATTGCCGCCTGTGAGCAGAACCGTCTCCAGGGAAGGATCGCTGTGCATCATGTCCTTGGCAACCTTGAGGGCAAGCGGGGTGCCTGCGCATCTGAATCCGAGATCCCATGCGAAGGCATTGTCCGCACCCAGCTCGCTTTGAATTTTGATGGCGGCAGTCCAGCAGACGTATTCGCAGTACGTTTCGCCTGCAAATAGAATCATGTCCAGATTCTTGGGGTCAAGATCAAGCTTGCTGAGCAGCTTCTTCGAGGCCTTTGTCGCCATCATGGCAGAGTGGTCCTCTTTGCCGCCTACGTATTTTCTGTGGATGCCCATTTTATCGCGCAGGATTTCGGGCGGGATGTTGACGAGCTTGGACAGTCCCTCCGAGTCAATGGTTTCCTCGGGCAGATAAATTTCAAAATCCATGATGCCTACTTTGAATGCGTTTGTATTATTTTTCATGGGTGAAACCTCCTTTTGGAATTTTCTTAGAGCAAATGCCTTGCCATGTTTTGAGGTCGGGAAAAGGGAGCATGGCGCTGAAAGCGTGATTCCAAGGCCTGCAGGATTTTCAAAAAAATAAGGGCCAGCCATTTGCTGCCTCTAATCGGAGGCTATGCCATGTACCATTTGAAACAGAGCTGTTACAGGTTCTCATAAATGTTGCACAAGGGCAGCTGGCAAAAAGTGTTTGTGCATAATTTTCAAAAAATTAATTACTTCCATTTTGAAAATACATGCTATAATGGCTTTAAATTCGGGAGGAAAGCGTATTCTTAGATTGGGGGAACCAATGAGTCAGGAGAAAGATATCGTCGTTAAGGTACTTAAAGATCTGCCGGCATCTATATTTGACGACATTCCGCTACCCATTAACTGTGTAGATGAGAATGGTGTAATTGTCATTATGAATAAGGCGTTTATTGATTATTATGGAGAGCCGTCATTCAAGTCTTTCATTGGAAAGAAGCTGAGCGCGTTTGACCATTCGACCCGCCTGCCAATCATTCTTGAAAATGGCATACCTGAAATAGGCATGAAGCATCGTTTTGCAACAGGCAAGACTGTAACGGTCGACCGTATTCCCATTATGGATGGGAACAAGATCATTGGCGGAATCGGCATTATTGTACCTGAGGATATTGAAAACATGCCTCAGGCGTCTCAAATCAGAAATTCAATCATTCAGGCAATTCGACCAGACTGGAAACCCACTTTTGAAACACGCAGCCTCCTAAACAATTCTCGCTACAGAATCGATGACATCATTTCAAAATCCAGTGTGATCAGACACTTTAAAAAGAGGGCGGAGTCCTTTGCAGCCATTGACCTGCCTGTGCTCATCAGTGGGGAGAGCGGTGTGGGCAAGGAACTCTTTGCACACAGCGTGCATCAGCTGAGTGACCGCGCCAATAAGCCCTTTATCAGCATCAACTGTTCAGCAATTCCAGAAACCCTGCTGGAGTCAGAGCTCTTCGGATATGAGAGCGGTGCCTTTACCGGTGCCTCAAAGGACGGGAAAAAGGGGAAATTTGAAATGGCGCATGGAGGCACAATCTTTCTTGACGAGATTGGTGACCTGCCGCTGAAAATGCAGGCCAAGCTCCTGCGTGTTCTGCAGGAAAGCCAGATTGAGAAAATTGGTAATCCCGAGACCATCGACATTGATGTCAGGGTTATTGCCGCCACCAATCACAACCTGCTGGAAAGCATCAAAAATCACGAATTCAGGTCAGACCTCTATTATCGTCTGAATGTCCTGAATTTGAACGTGCCACCCTTACGAGACCGAAAAGAGGACATCCCACTTCTGATTGAGCATTTCAGGTCCCTCTTCTTCCAAAAAACAGGCATTTATAAGAACATCAGCGAGGATGTATTTCAAATACTTGAAAACTACCACTGGCCGGGGAATGTGCGTGAGCTCAAGAACATTGTCTTCCGTCTCATGGTCATTGCCGAGGGCGACACGGTTACACGGGATATCGTGCCAGATGAGATTATCAGTGAAATCATGACGGGAATCGCCGAAGGGATTGATGTAGAAGGCATAGAGAAACCCGATGTGACCCTTAATCACATCCTGAAAAACATCGAAGCCAAAGTGATACAGGACACCCTGGTCATCTGCGGACAGAACAAGTCGCGGGCGGCAGACATGCTGGGCATTCAGCGTATGACCCTGTATAGGAAGCTGAAGGAGCTTGGGCTTGAAGCATAAGCGGGCCAGGATTTAAGCAAAATCAGCCGTCAAGGTTAAGTCTCTTAAAATCGAATTTCAAACTGCAGCCCAGCTGCGTCAACTATGAGAATCTGTAACGTCCATGTTACAGATTTCTTTTTTTATACAGGAGGAATTTGACCCCATAAAAGACTTCTGTATCTGGACTGAAAACTGGAATCCAGCAATTGCAAGGTGCATGGCCTGAAAGATAATTTTTCATCCCGTTCATATCAAGTTGGCATATCAATTGCGTTATAGAAGGGTGTATCAAAAGTTAAGGAGGGTTGGCACTGGTGCGGAACAACAATATGGAGGGATCGAAATGAGTATTAAGAACAAGGAAACGGCTTTGATTGTAACGAGTACCTTGCTGTGGCTGTGCATCATGTTTTCAGGCTGGTACGGAAAGTGGTATCTGGGCATGTATCTGAGTCTCATTGTCATGTTCATCTACATGGTGATGGGGTCTGCAAAAGCAGGTGTGATCAGTAAAAAGCTGCTGCTGTATCCGCTTGTTTCATGGCTGCTTGTCTGGTCGGCCGGATTTTACATGGCACAGAAATATGCGGTTCAATTTAGTGACGGTGTAGCGAATTTCACCATTATGGGCTTTCATCCATCCTTCGCATACATAGTCCTCTTTTACTGGATCGGTGGCATTCTCACCCTGACCCTGGGCCTGAACATCTACAAGGATGAGTGGCTATCAGACAGCGAGTGGGAGGCATTTAAGGACAAGGTTGCAAAGTTGGACGCAGTGGCACAGAAATCAATGGCGAGGGAGGAAGCGTAATGAGTGGCATGACTAAAACAGTAATTCTGAGTTTTTCTCTACTGATGATCATTGTCTCATTTATGATTGGATGGTCACAGAAAAAGAAGGCAAGCGACGAGAAATCCTTTTTTGGTGGTACTGCGCTCTTTGGCCCCCTCACGGTGAGTTTGTCCACCGTTGCTGCGGTTGCCAGTGCCTTTGCGATTGTAGGTGTACCAGGTCTTATCTATTCATTTGGAAATACAATGGCGCTTTGGATGCTGTCATCAGCAGCATTTGCAATGGCCTACATGATTATTGGCAAAAAGATTCGAGCCATGGCAGAGGTCGGCTCTGTAGCAAGTCTTGGAGATATTTCCGACCTGCGATTCAACAAGCATAAGGGCATTAAGGCCCTGCTTTCAATCATCATCTTCATTGGTGCCATTGCCTATCTTGCCTCTCAGATCAGTGCGGTTTCGGCTCTCTTCGGACATCTTCTGGGCTGGGATCCCATGTTGGCAGGCTTTGTGATTTTCGGCATTCTGACCGCCTATACGGCACTGAGCGGTGAAGCCGGCGGCATATTGACCCAGGCCTTCCAAGGCTTTGTCATGGTTGCGGCAGGCGTTCTGATGATTATTATTTTCTTCAGCATGACAGGTGGCTTCAATAATGTTTATGAGGTTGTGTCAAAGGCGGGGACCATCACTGCAACCGTCGATGGCGCAGAGGTTTCAAAGGCAATGACCTCCAAGATGATGGACGGCTGGGGGATTCTTCCGGGTTCCATTGCCCTGACGTGGATGTTCATTCCAATCCTTGGCACAGTCGGCCAGCCATCTGTGCTCACGAGAATGTACGCACTTAAAAAGCCAGGAGACATGCCTAAGCTTGCCCTGTACAGCGCACTTGGACACATGGTTGTAGGTTTCTTTGCCATATGTATGGCATATGCGGCGCTTTACCTGGTGGGGACAGGGCAGATCGCACCCCTTGTAAAAGGCGACAATGCCATATTTGTGGTTGCGGACCACTCCGGACTGATTGCCCAGCTCCTTGTCTATTCGGCTATTCTAGCGGCCTCACTGTCGACAGCGAGCATGTTCCTGACACTTTCTGCAAATATCATTTCAAGGGATTTGCCGAGTGCCCTGGGCCTTCATCTTGAGACGAGAAAGCAGATTCAGATTTCTCGCGGCATGACGGTCGTTATTGGAATCTGTTCCATTCTGTTTGCAATTTCAAGTGGTGAAGCGGTAGCCATCCTTGGAACGTTTGGATGGGGCACGCTCATGAGCGCAAGTTTCCCAGTTTTCATCATTGGTCTGCTGTGGAAAGGCGCATCCTCCAAGGGCGTTTTTGCAGGACTGTTTTCAGCGGTCATTATGAATGTCGGCGCACTGATTATGAACCAGTCCGGATTTAAGTGGCCGGGCGGCATGCCTTGGTATGTGAATGTCATTACCCTGGCGATTGCCATTACGGTTGGTGTTTCCCTGATGACAGGCAAGAACGCGCAGGAGGCGCTTGACCCGAAAGTTGAACTGGTTATTGATTTGTAAGAGTGTGAGGAAAGTGGTGTAAATATGAATGTCATAGGATTATGCGGCAGTCCGCGCGAAGGGAATACGGAGTATTATGTCAGAGGTGTGCTTGGAGACCTTGCAGAGCTTGGCCATCAGACGGAGTTCATAAAGCTCAATCCCCTTGATATTGAACAGTGTCAAGGCTGCTACGGCTGCATAAAGCGCAAGAAATGCGTTCTTGAGGATGATTTCGACATGGTTTTCCAGGCCATGTCCCAAGCGGACTGTATTGTTGTCGGGTCACCGGTTTACAATGGGTCAATCACGCCAAGACTCAAGGCTGTGCTCGACAGAGCCGGGTTTAGTGCCCGTTGGGTCAACAATAAGATGGAAACGAAAAAAGGGAAATATGATTGGGGCCAAATGGTCTTTTCAAGAAAACTCTTCGCCCCAATCACGGTTGCCAGAAAGACGGGTCAGACCTTTGCACTGGCTCAGATGGCGCTGTGGGCATCGGTCAATGACATGGTTCTTGTCGGGTCAAACTACTGGACTGTAGGAACCGCAGGCACATCGGGTCTGGTCAATGCGTCAGAGGATGAAGAGGGCGAAAGCATTATGCGCCATCTTGTGGAGAATCTGGACTATTTAGGCGCCAAACTCTACGGTGAGTAGAAACACAGAAGAAAGCAGCCCGGTCTTGACTTAAGAGCCCGGGCTGCTTTTGTGATTGCTTATGCATTCAGATTGATATGGCAGTAGCCATGGGGATTCTTCTGAAGGTATTTCTGGTGGTAGTCTTCAGCGGGATAATAGTAATTGAGCGGCTCGATTTCAGTGACAATCGGGTCGTCGTACGAGGCGCGTCGGCTGTTGACATAGCTTGTGATAATGGGCTCGTCTTCGGGGTCACTATAGTAGATGCCATTTCGGTACTGGTCGCCAATATCGGGTCCCTGCCGATTCCAGGCCGTTGGATCGACGATTCTGAAAAAGCGCTCCAGCAGCGTCTCCAAGCTGATGACATCGGGGTCATAGTTTATCTTTACCACTTCTGCATGACCGGTCAAGTGAGAGCATACCGCTTCGTAGGTCGGTTCCTGTGTTTTGCCATTGGCATAGCCAACTTCAGTTGATAGAATACCGTCCAGCTGTCCATAGTAGGCTTCAACGCCCCAAAAGCAGCCGCCGGCTATTGTTATTGTCTTCATGAAAACACTCCTTTAAGCTTCAAGTAATCAAACAGAACGAAACTCCGATTTCTCGGAGTTTGAAATTTGCATAGGTGCTACCTGACAATCAGTACCGGTACTTTTGCGTGGTGCACAACTTTATTTGTTACAGATCCCAGTAGAAAGCGTTTGACCGCGCCCATACCATGCGTACACATGAGAATCAGGTCACAGTCATTCTTTTCGGCCGTATCCAGAATAACCCCAGCGGGATTGCCCACGTCACTCATGAGTTCGATTTCAAAGGAAACCGGACCGATCTGTTCGCGGACATGCTTGAGGATTTCTCCGGACTGCTTTTCAACAGAATAGGCATTTTCTAGAGGGTAGGCAGGATAATTGTTATACTCGGTAAGCGTTGGCAGTCCGTATACGTTCAAAAGAATGACCTTTGCACCATATTTATCACCGAATGACTTCAGATAGTCTATCAGCTTTTCGCATGTCTCTGATCCATCTACGGGAACAAGAATCTTTTTATACATTTCCGCCACCTCCTACCTATTTTTTACCCTAAATGCTCAGGTGAAAACTCAGGAGTTAAATGTTTTCAATTTGCCAGTCAATGGGCGCATAACCGCACTGCTTGAGAAGTGCATTGGTCTTCGAAAAGTGGTGACAGCCCAGAAAGCCACGATGTGCGGAAAGCGGACTTGGGTGCGGAGCGCGCAGGATGAAATGCTGTTGTCCGGTAATCAGGCGGGCCTTTTCCTGTGCCGGTCTGCCCCAAAGAAGGAAGACGATCGGTTCCTCGCGTTCGTTGAGTAGCTCAATGACCTGATTGGTAAAGGTTTCCCATCCCTTGTTCTTGTGAGAATGCGCCTGTCCGGCCCGTACGGTCAGGACTGTGTTGAGCAGCATGACACCCTGACGTGCCCACTTTTCAAGATAGCCATTGTTGGGCAGAGTGCAGCCGAGGTCTGTCCCCAGTTCCTTGAAAATGTTGACCAGAGACGGCGGTGTCTTGACGCCTGGCTGTACGGAAAAGCACAGGCCATGTGCCTGACCGGGTCCGTGATAAGGGTCCTGTCCAATGATGACGACGCGGACATCCTTATAGGCTGTGTAGTGGAAGGCGTTGAAAATATTGTTCATGTCGGGATAGATTTTGTGCGTTTTATATTCATGAACAAGAAATTGTCTCAGCTTGATGTAATAATCCTTTTGGAATTCGGCGTCCAGAATGGACTGCCAGTCATTTTCGAAGTGTGCGGCCATGTGTCTCTCCTTTTCATAGTGTATGCTTATGCGTCCTCATTTGTTTTGTAGACAGCGCTGTCTGAGGCCATATCAATGAAGGCTTGCAGTGCGCTGGAAATGTAGCGGTCCTTGTGGTAGGCCATTTGGGCGAGAATCTCATTTTCAAAGCCCAGTGAAAGACTGTCGGCGACAAGCAGGCCGGCTTGAATTTCAGATTCCACTGTCATTTCGGGCAGGAAGGTCACACCCATTCCATGAATGACAGACTGTTTGACGAGTTCAAGGCTCCAGGCCTCTACGGAATTTTCGAATTTTGTCCCTCGTGAGGTCAAATATTCCTCAAATATGTCTCTGAAGGTGCCCCCCTTTCTGGTGTTGATAATTCGAGAAATCCGCTCGCTCTGGGCATCTCTCTTCTGGAGGTAATCCGGCGTGGCGACAAAGACCATATCCACTTGACTCAGGACCTGCACATTGAGTTCAGGGGACTCGATGGCCTTATCGATGATGAAGATAATATCGACTTCACCTGTATAGAGCTTGGGCTCAAGCTCTCTGTAGGGCGCGTTGATAAGGACGATTTCCACATCGGGGTACTGGGTGGAGTAGGCCTTGAAAAGAGGACCAAGCATGTAGAGGGCGATGGATTCCTCCGTGCCGATGCGAATGGTGCCCTTTGGCATCTGGCCATAGCCAGAAAGGGATTCGATGGCCTGGTAGGTATGGAGCAGTCTGTCGACCTGCTTTTCCAGCTGGCGTCCAAGCTCTGTAAGGATGATTTGTCGGCCAATGCGGTCGAAAACCTGGCCTCCAAGGGCCTCCTCTATGGCCTGGATGTGGGCGGTAATGGTGGACTGGGCATAGCCAAGGCTTTCACTTGCACGGGTGAAGCTGCCGGTTTCGATGATTTTTTTGAATGTGATAAAATTGCGTATTTCCATATAGGCACCTGATTTCTAGGGATGCTTTTTTCCTTCATTATTAATTATATCTTATTGTTATTATATCGAAAAAAACGATGGTTTCTATCGTTTATTTCAATTTTACAAATGGTTTATCTGGCGTTATAGTATAAGTGTAGTAGATGGTGAAATTGATTCTCAATTAAATGGGAGGTCATATCATGGCGATATTGAATAAGATTTTCGGACGCAATGCATTTAAATCGGAAGGTAAGGCTGAGGTGGAGCACCTAATCGACACTGCCAGCAAAGAATACCTTGAAAAACAAAGGCTTGCTGCATCGGATACAAGAATTTTACTTTAAGTTTGAAATAAATAATTGTACCCCACCCCTTATAAGCAATAAGACGCAAAACAAGACACCGCAGATGCGGTGTCTTGTTTTCTTTCGAGAAAAGCAAAGAAATGCAGGATTTAGGAGCCAATGCCCTATTTGTGCTAGCACAAAAATAGGGCATTGGCTCCTAAATCCTATATGGCGCGCAAAGCGACATGAGCAACTGCAAGTTGCTCTGTTTTTCTTTATCGGGAAGAAATAGACTGTGGGAAAGCGACATGAGCAACTGGCAAGTTGCTCTGTATTTCTTTATCGGAAAGAAAAGATTGTGGGAAAGCGACATGAGCAACAATCTGAAGCTTGCTGACTTTGTCAACAAACTCAGCAACTAGCAACTTGCTCTGCAGGTCCCACACACATTAAGATACTTGACAGTTCACGTAATCGTGCTTATGATAATTCTGATATAGCGTGGGGAGACGTGGCACGAAGAAACAGGTAATGGGGATATAACGATGAAAAAAACAGATTTGACAAAGGGCCCAATATTAAAGGGGCTTGTATTAATGGCGCTTCCTATTATGGGAACGTCCTTCCTGCAGATGGCCTATAATCTGACAGACATGATTTGGATAGGCCGTTTGGGCAGTCGTGCGGTTGCGGCTGTTGGAACAGCGGGATTTTTCCCCTGGCTCGGGTTTGCGATTATCCGCTTGAGCCAGATTGGTGCCGAGGTCTGGGTATCACAATCCGTTGGAAAACGGGATGAGGCCGGTGCCAGAAAGTACGCAAGAAGCGCGGTGCAGATGAATTTCATACTTGCAGCGCTGTTCACCTTGTTCATTATTGCCTTTCGGGATGGCTTGATTGGATTTTTCAATATTGAAGACACTTGGGTCAACGAACAGGCCATTGCCTACTTGGTGATTGTCGCCGGCGCCATGGTCTTTCAGTTTTCAAACCAGGTGTTTTCCGGTGTTTTCAATGGTTCTGGAGACAGTCGGTCGCCCTTCCTGATTAACACCATTGGCCTTGTAGCCAATATGGTTCTCGATCCGCTGCTCATCTTTGGCGGCTTTGGAATCAAGGCCATGGGCGTGGTCGGCGCAGCATATGCAACAGCGGCTTCGCAGATTCTCGTATTTATTGTTTTCTGGTTTGTCATCAAGAGACAGACACGTGAGCTCTTTCATTTTCACATTTTTAAAAAGCCGGATTTTGATGCCATGCTGGACATATTCAAGACTGGTTTTCCCGTGGGGATCCAGAGTGGTGCCTTCACGATTTTCGCCATGATTATCGGGCGTGTCATTGCCACGTGGGGCCCCGTACCGATTGCAGTTCAAAAGGTCGGCTCTCAAATCGAGGCCATCAGCTGGATGACCGCAAGTGGTTTTTCAACAGCCTTGGGTTCCTTTACAGGTCAGAATTATGGTGCCAAACAGTGGGAGCGCATTAAGCAGGGCTATTATGTGGCCATGCGAATCATGACGGTTGTTGGAGTCTTTGCGACCCTTCTGCTCATTTATGGCGCAGAACCCCTGTTCAAGCTCTTCATTCAGGAACCGGAATCCGTAGCGGTAGGGGTAAGGTATTTGCAGATCCTTGGGCTTTCCCAGCTCTTCATGTGTATGGAAATTACCACAGCAGGAGCCTTCAACGGCCTGAACAAAACACTGCCGCCATCCTTTGTCAGTATCTTTTTCACGGGCCTGCGTGTGCCTGGTGCCATACTGCTCTCAAGCACCGCACTGCTTGGTCTTGAGGGTGTCTGGTGGAGCATCAGCATGACCAGTGTCATGAAGGGGATTGTTCTCTTTGTGTGGTTCATGGCCCTGCTTATGAAATCAAAGCTTACTGAGGACTGGAACCAGCCGGTTCAGGAACTGTGCTGCAAGTAAATAAAGTCACAGCTGACTTGCTGTAAATGCATAACACCCGGACAATACTGCCGGAAACCGTCTTTATGAACCAGGTTCGTAAAGGCAGGAATCCCAAGGCAGAATCTGTCCGGGTGTTTTTTTAAAAGATTCACTTTCAAATAGGGTGTGCAGGATCAATCCCTAATTTGCTTTTTTGACAGCCTGAAGTGCGGTGTCGTATTCATCTTGGTCTTCAGGCGATTGGTCCACTTGTGCAGGGGCGGTTTGCGCTTTGTATGCGTATGGCCTTCAGTCTTGTGGGGAAAGAGAACATTGAGAAGGTGAAGGGTCTTCTTGCCGTCCACAGCAAGGGATTCAACACACTCCTGGCAGTAGGTCAGGATGTGGTCCTGGGGTGATTCTGAGGCGCGTTTGGACCTGTGTGTCGAAGCGAGTTGGCTGCTGATCAGATCAAGCATGGCACCGGAACCGCAGCAGGAGGTTTGCGTCCTTGAATCCGAAAACTCATGAATCTCGATGCCAAGGTCCTGAATGATCCGTCTCACCGCGTCATGAACATGAGGCAGCTTGCGTGTGGGGCAAGGATCGTGGAGGGCAACAGAGTAGGAAAGCACTACAGACTTGCCGGCGACGGTCTCTGGAAGGCCGTTTTCATCGATGACCTCCCAGATGGTCTTTACCGATATGTCAGGAAGCATTTTTGAAAGTGTGTTGTGGCAGTTCACGCACAGCACAATGATCTCCTCTGTGCCCATGCGCTCGAAATCGTGCTTCAGCTGTGCGGCATAGATTTCGAACTGGTCCATCATGCCCACGGAATATGTGGGATTGGCACAGCATTTCATAAAGGTTTCTGTCGGCTTCAGGCCATTCAGATATTTGAGGACATACTGAATGACCTCGGGGTTGTCTGCTGCAATGGAACAGCCAGGAAACAGCAGGCTTTTGGTGTGCTTCATGCCAATAATCTGGGTGGAAAAAATGGGGGAAAAGCCACTGGATTGGTGAAAACTCAGAGCCGCTTTTCCAAACTCTGAAGGGTAGCCGAAGGTCTTGACGTAGTCCTTTTTTATATTGAAGAAGACTTCTTTGAGGTCAATGTTTTTGGGACAGACCTGGGTGCAGTAATCGCACAGGATACAGGAAAACGCCATGGCCTTGATCTGCTCGGCCTGATTCGGCGAAGCGGCGCTTAAAAAGTTCAGGAGCTCCTTTGGATTCTTGTAAAAATGGTCCAGCATGGGACAGTTTTTCTTGCACAGGCCACATCCGGTACAGTTTGCTGTGGCCTCTTCTATGAGTAACTGGGTATGATTGCTGTAAAACATGCTTACCTCCGGGTTAAGGTGTCTATTTAAATACAATGCATTATACAGCAAGGACAGGTGTTTGCATATATTTGACTTGGTGTATTGAAAATACGAATACAGAAGACTTGATCATAGAAAAATCAAATGGAACCTACCGTCGCGAATTGTCCTTGTGCACAGATACTGAAGGCATGAAAAAGAAAGCGGCAACTGTTTGCAATTTTTGGCCCACTTCGGTATTGTAAGGAATAAGAAACTTATCCTAAATGGACAGGGGCGTATGAAATGAAACGCATAGACCAGGTATTTGAGACAGTCAAGTTACTTGAATCGCATATAAGTGGTGGCGTATCTGCAGAGGATGTAGGCGCACACCTTCATCTGGACCGGTCCAGTGCGTCCAGATACCTCAATAATCTCGCAAAGCGTGGGAAGCTGGCCAAAATCGATGGCAGGCCTGTTCGTTTTGCCTTTGAAATGAAGGATACATTTGAAGAGACAGGGCTTCCTGTTTCCCCGATAACGGTTGAAGAACAGATTGTGGGTTCGGACAGAAGTCTGCAGGTGCCTATGCAACAGGCCAAGGCAGCCATTCTCTATCCGCCAAGCGGCTTGCATACCTTGCTGCTGGGAGAAACCGGCGTGGGCAAGTCCATGTTTGCAGAGTTCATGTACAGATTTTCCATGGGTTCGGGCATGATTGGCAAGGGAGCGCCGTTCACACGGTTCAACTGTGCTGACTATGCGGACAATCCCCAGCTGGTCATGGCACAGATTTTCGGAGTGCGAAAGGGTGCCTACACAGGTGCGGATATGGATAAGGAAGGCCTGCTCAAGCAGTCGGACGGTGGCGTCCTCTTTCTTGACGAGGTCCACCGGCTTTCACCTCAGGGACAGGAAATGCTCTTTACCTTTATTGACAAGGGAACATTCAGGCGTCTTGGCGAAACGGAAAAGCTTGAGCGTGCGACTGTGCAAATAATCGCAGCGACAACAGAGGACCCGTCCTCTTTCCTTCTGAAGACATTTACACGAAGAATTCCCATGGTGATTACCCTGCCCGCACTTAGGGACAGGACCTTTGACGAACGGATGGAGCTGATTGACGCATTTCTAAAAATGGAAGCTAAGCGTATTGGCAAGAGTGTCTATGTCAATAAGAATTCCCTGATATCACTGCTCCTCTACGAATGTCCCAATAATATCGGCCAGCTGCGCAGTGACATCCAGCTCGCCTGTGCTAAAGCGTTTTTAAAGTACAAATCAAGAGATGAAAACTATATTCTCATAACGCAGGCAGACCTGCCCCAGCATGTGAAGCGGGGCTATATGAAAATCCAGGAGCATCGTGAAGAGATCGATTACCTTCTGAAGAGCAACGAGGATATTTTCAGATACCACTCTGACACGTATGCTGAAGAAAATCACCTTGCTGACACAGAACCGGAACTTTTTTATGAGCACATAGAGGCGCGTGTGACCAATCTCAAATCAACCGGGATGGATTCCAGGCAGATTCATGAAATCCTAAACGGCGATATAGAAACACATTTTGAGAGTCTTCTCAAAACCGTACCCAATCCCCAGCGCAGGGAAGAAATATCCAAGCTTGTGGCGCCCAGCGTTCTTGAATTTGCAGAGCGCATGCTGGAGCGGGCAGGCAAGATGCTGGGCAGGTCCTATGACGAAACGGTCTATTTTCCACTGGCCCTCCACCTTCATGGGAGCATTGAACGCATCCGGACGGGACAACCCATTTTTCATCCGCAGCTGAATGTCATCCGTGTGAATTTCCCAGACGCATTCATGGCCGCCATGGATGTCGCCAAGGAGATGGACAGGACCTTCAACATACAGACCCCTCTTGATGAAATCGGATACATTGCCATGTTTCTCGCCGCAGACCCCGATGAAATGCTGGGGTCGGAAGAGCCCAAGGTAGGCATTCTTGTTCTGATGCACGGCCCGAGTACGGCAACAAGCATGGTGCAGGTTGCCAACTCCCTTGTGGGAAAAGACCATGCCCTAGGGCTGGACATGCCTCTGAGCGTCAAGGCGGAAGACATGTATGAAATCGTAAAGGAAGAAATCCGAAAGGTCAATACGGGAAGGGGTGTCCTCCTGCTCGTTGATATGGGGTCTCTTTCAAATTTTGGCGCACTCATTGCAGAAGAGTATGGAATGCAGATCCGCACTGTGGACATGGTGTCCACACCCATTGTCATCGAGGCGTGCAGAAAAGCTGTGCTGGGAAGGGAACTCAACGAAATATATCGTTCCTGCCAGGCGGCGCTTGGCCGCGCTGTAGATGAATACAGACAGGAAGTACACGAAAAGTCAGACCTGATTATAACCGCCTGTTTCACGGGAGAGGGGGCTTCAGAGCGCCTGAGAAAGATTGTAGAATCGAGAATCGAAAATGTTCCAGGTGTTGAAGTCAAATCCTTGAATATTCTTAACCGCAAGGAGTTTGTCAAACGGCTTGATGCCCTCCATCAGGAACACCGAATACTTGCAGTTGTGAGTACCATTGATATGATGCTGGACCGATATCCGCTCATCCATGCCGTGGAGCTCCTGACTGGAGAAGGCATGGAACGACTTGAAGAAATCGTCAGCCATGAGGTCGCCTATCGTCAGATGGGGGATTCCCTGAAGAATCATCTCAAAGGCGTGGATGGAAATGAGGCGATCTACCAGTCCCTATCCGCATTGTCAGAAATTGAACGGCGTCTTGATCTGAAGATTGCCCACGATGTGAAGACGGGTATTTTGCTTCATATGGGATTCATGCTGGAGCGAATCAAGTCGGGGGACCAGCTGCGGTCTTTTGACAATCTCGAAGCCTACAAGCATGCCCATACAGAAGCCTATGCGGCAGTCCAGAAGGGGCTGCAGATAGTTGAAAGCCATTTCAAGCTCCATGTTGATGAAGATGAAGCGGCCTATATTACGCGGATGATTATTGAAAACAATTAAAAACTGTGCACTGTGTGCATAGTGTGTAAAAGCGTGCAAATAAATTGCACGCTTTTTTTGATGTGTGCAATGACAAACAGGCGCGAATTTTACCTGACTTTTAAAAAAGAATCGGGTTGAAAGAGTGAAGTTTCAATGCTTTTCTGACAATTCATCAATAATTTGTGCTTGCCTGCGCTGTTTTGGCACGGAACATGCGTTATATTAGTGTGAGTTCGAAAGGAGAAAGAACATGAAGCAATCAAAAGTTACGGTAAAAAGTGCATCAGGACTTCATGCCAGACCAGCGGGTCTTTTATGCGGACTGGCACAGAAATTCGGTGCAGATATCTATATTGAGAAAGATGGAAAGAGCATCAACGGAAAAAGTATCATGGGTATTCTAAGTCTGGGCACTTCAAAAGGGGACGAACTTCTGGTTTCCGCAGACGGCAGCGATGAGCATGAAGCTGTAGAGGCCATTGTCGAGCTCTTTGAAACCAAGCTGGCAAGGGAATAGGTGATGCCATGGCGGTCGTAGTGGGCTTTGACGGTGGCGGTACAGGAACACAGGCTGAGGTGCTCGACACCCTCAGTGAAAAAAGACAATCCTATCAACTGGGACCGACAAACAGGCACAGCGTTGGAGACGTTCAGGTTCAAGCCACGCTGGAGGCATTTTTCAAAGACCTGCAAAAGTCCGGGATTGATCTGGACCAAGTTGAAAGCATTTGCTTTGGCGGGGCAGGGGTCGATACCCAAGAGGATGAACAGGTGATCCATGCCATCTTCAGAAATCTTGGCTACGAAGGAAAGCTCCGCATTGTGAACGACTCTGTTACGGCCCTTGTCGGGGCCAATAGGGGCTATGAAGGTGCCATACTCATAAGCGGTACAGGTTCCATTGCCTTAGGCGTTGGACCAAGGGGGGAAATGGTCCGTGTCGGCGGATGGGGACATCTCATCGATGACACGGGATCGGCGTACGCGATCGCACGGGATGGCATTTGTGAAGTACTGAAGGCACATGATGGCCGAAGCGGTGCAACACGTATTTGGAAGGGACTCAAAGGCGCTCTGGATATTGAAAGGCCGGAAGAGCTTTTGGATTTCATTTACGCAGAAGGGCGACAGAAACAGGAAATTGCGGCCTTTGCACCTCTTGTGACCCAGCTTGCGGGCAAGGACCAGCTCGCAGACAAAATCATGGAAAAGGCAATCGATGACCTGTTCTGCCACATTAGGGCACTGACTGTGAAACTGCGGTCTCAGGCATTTGAATTATCCTATGTGGGCAGTGTGCTTGAAAAATCAGATGAGATTCGTTATGGCCTGACAGATCGGATTCAGGAGACATATCCGAATATTGAGGTGCATTTTCCCCGGTCTTCACCAGTGGAAGGCGCACTTATACTGGCGCAAAACGCAATAGAATAGAATAGTGGAGGGACACACAGATGAAAAAGATTATGCTGGTTTGTTCAGCGGGCATGTCAACGAGCATGCTGGTTACAAAGATGAAGAAGGCTGCAGACGGCCGAGGGCTGGAGGCGGAAATTTTCGCTGTGGCTGAAGCGGAAGTGAAAAATCATACAGACGTGCAGGTAGCGCTATTGGGACCACAGGTACGTTTTCTCAAGTCCAAGCTGGAGGGCATGCTTTCGGAATATGGCACACCAGTGGACATTATTGACACGGTCGCGTATGGGACAATGAATGGAGAAAAGGTTCTTGACCAGGCTCTGAACCTGATCAATGGGTAGCCTGAAAGCATCATGGTGTTTTATTGGTGAAGGTACACTGCACATGCAGCAGGCCTGCTGATGCGGTTTATCAAGCAATTATATATTTATCCAAAGAGGGGGATTAATCGTGAAAAACCTAATTGCTTTTCTTGAAAAGTACTTTGTCCCTGTAGCAGCCAAAGTCGGTTCACAGAGACATCTTGTGGCAATACGCGATGGTTTTGTCGCACTTATGCCATTGATTATTGCCGGTTCGTTTGCAGTACTCATCAACAACCTGCCTATTCCTGCATATCAGAACTTTATGACAGGAATCTATCCGGGATGGAAGGCCTTTGGCGGAAACATCTGGTGGGGCTCTTTTGCGGTCATTTCACTGTTTCTTGTCTTCTCAATCGCCTACAACCTGGCCAAGGGATATGACTCAAACGGTCTTTCCGCAGGCTTGATTGCACTGGCAAACTTTGCAATCCTCATTCCTCAGGCACCATCGGTAACCAGTCCATCTGGTGAGGCCTTCAATGCATGGGGCAATATCAACTGGGGCTACGTCAATGCGCAAGGTATGTTTGTAGCAATCCTGGTTGCCATCGTATCCACTGAAATATTTGTAAAGCTATCCAAGTCGGATAAACTGGTCATCAAAATGCCGGAAGGTGTTCCACCTGCAGTTGCAAGATCCTTTGCTTCGCTTTTCCCAGGCATGATCGCCCTATCTTTCTTCGCGGTTGCTGCAATCGTAATCAATGCGGCTACAGGCACTGACCTGTTCGCAATCATCACAAAATTTGTGTCTGCACCCCTTACTAATGTTGCAGATTCAATGGGATCTGCTATGCTGATCGTCTTCATGAACCAGCTGCTTTGGTTCTTCGGTCTGCATGGATCCAACATCATCGGGGGTATTATCGAACCAATCCTTCTGCCGCTGATTCAAACAAACATGGAAGCGGTTGCTGCAGGTCAGGCGCCTGTACATATCGTTACAAAGCCATTCCTGGATGCATTTGTCTATATGGGTGGCTCAGGTACGACGATTGCACTGCTTGTGGCGATATTTGTCGCTTCAAAAAGAAAGCAGATGCGCGAAATCGCCAACCTTGGCTTCGCACCAGGTCTGTTCAATATCAATGAACCCGTCATGTTCGGTCTTCCAATCGTTCTGAATCCGCTTCTTCTTGTACCGTTCATCTTTGGTCCGGTGCTGATTGCAGGCTTCAGCTATGCGGTTATCGCCGCAGGAATCTTCCCGAAAACCATTGCCCTCATGCCTTGGACAACACCGCCAATTATCGGTGGCTTCCTAGCAACAGGCTCTGTAATGGGTTCGGTACTTCAGCTCATCAACCTGGGGCTTGCCATTGGAATCTACATGCCATTTGTTCTGATTGGTGAAAAGCTGGAAGCAAAATCAAAGGATGAAGAATCAAAAGTCGCATAATATGTGAAAGTCTCATTTGACCTTACACCTAAAACGCCGGTCCCAGCTCAGGGACCGGCACCCTGAAATGGTGTCCGCCAATGCTGTGGACCCTATTTCAGAGTGATGAACCACTTTCCATCGTTTTATGTATGGAGGACTATAAAGGGAATCTGTAAACATGGGGTTAAGCAATCTAGGAGTGAGTGCATGTCGAAATTGAAAATTGCGGTAATCGGCGGCGGGAGCAGTTACACACCCGAGCTGATCGATGGGTTTATTAAACGGGCTGCCGGGCTGCCGGTCAGGGAAATTTGGCTTTGCGACATCGAGGCTGGGAAGAACAAGCTTGAAACCGTTACAGCGCTTTCAAAGCGGATGCTTGGAAAAGCGGGTCTGGATATAGAGGTTTTTCAAACGCTGGACAGAAGAGAGGCTTTAAGGAATGCGGATTTTGTACTGACACAGCTCCGTGTGGGCGGACTTTCGGCCAGAGCGGCAGATGAACGCATTCCCCTGAAATATGGACTCATTGGCCAGGAAACAACGGGTGCCGGCGGCTTTGCAAAGGGGCTTCGAACCATACCGGTCATTCTGGACATATGCAGGGACATGGAGGCGCTTTGTAAGGATGCATGGCTGATCAACTTTACAAATCCTGCGGGAATGGTGACAGAGGCGGTACTTCAGCATACGTCGGTGAAGACACTTGGACTTTGCAATGTACCCATTGGTATGGTGAAGAATATTGCAAATATGATGGAGGTGGATCCATCCAGGCTCTATGTGGAATTTGCCGGACTCAACCATCTGGTGTGGGCTAAAAAAATATGGCTTGACGGTCAACGCATTGAAAAGGACGTCTTCGATCAAATTGCTGATGGAAAAAGCCTGACCATGAAGAACATACCGGACCTGAAATGGGAAGGGACCTTCCTCAGAAACCTGGGGATGCTGCCTTGTCCGTATCATAGATATTACTATATGACCGATGAAATGCTCAGGGATGAGCTCAAGGCATTTGAAGCGGGCTCAACACGGGCAGATGCTGTCATGAAGATTGAAAAGAAGCTTTTTGATAAGTATGGGGACCCAAGCCTTGAAGACAAGCCGTTAGAGCTCGAAGAACGAGGTGGCGCATGGTATTCGGACGCGGCAGTCTCACTCATCGACGCCATCTGGAACGACAAGCGGGACCTGCATACAGTCAATATTCAAAACATGGGCACGCTTTCAGGCTTGCCTGACGATGCGGTCATTGAAGTGAATGCCGTTATTGGAAAGCATGGGGCTACGCCAGTGTCTGTGGGTCAAATGCCGCTGGGAAGCATGGGGCTCATGCAGTCGGTAAAGCAATACGAGCGTCTGACCATAGAGTCGGTTGTCCGTGGCGACGCATCTCTTGGCATTCAGGCCTTGTCGGTGCATCCCCTGGTGGGATCGGTAGAGCTTGCGGGCAGGGTCTATCAGGATATTGTAGACGAAAACAAAGCATTTTTAAAATATATGGACAAGTTGAACGGGTGAGAAAGGGAGCAGCATCATGAATATGGAAACGATTGTATTTTCTCTAATAGCAAATAGCGGTGAAGGTAGAAGCCTCAGCATGGAGGCCATTGCCATGGCAAAAACGGGGGACTTCGAAAAGGCTCAGGCGCTTCTTGAAGAGGCAGATGAAAAGATTGCAGAAGCGCATAAGTCTCAAACGGCACTTATACAGTCTGAGGCAGACGGCGTCAAGACAGAGGTCTCTCTGCTGCTCATCCATGCACAGGACCATCTGATGAATGCAATCACCATTTCTCAGATGGCCAAGGAGTTTGTAGACCTATATGCGAAAATGTCAGGTGGTGCGTCAACATGCGTAGGAGCTTAGGCATATCGGTATATCCGGAGCAGGCGCCGGTTGAGGCTTTTGTCGACTACATCGAGCGTGCGCACAGCTATGGATTTACCCGAGTTTTCACCTGCCTGATTTCCGTTTCGGATGGAGAGCGGGGCTTTGAAGACTTCAAGACCATCTCTAAAACAGCTTCAGACCTGGGCATGATGGTGATTGCCGACGTTTCGCCAGAGGTTTTCGACACCCTGGGAATTGCCTACAAGGACCTTGGCTTTTTCAAAGAAATGGGGCTGTCGGGCATACGTCTTGATCTGGGTTTTTCGGGAAATGAAGAGAGCTTTATGACTTTCAATGACCAGGGGCTCATGGTGGAAATCAATATGAGCAATGGGACGAAATATCTCGAAAACATTTTGAGCTATAAGCCCAATGTATCCAGACTCATTGGCTGTCATAATTTTTATCCACATCGTTATACGGGCCTGTCAGAAGCCCATTTTCTAAAATGCTCCAGACAGTTCAAGGAACAGGGAATAAGAACGGCGGCATTTGTGAACTCGGCGTCTGCGACCTTTGGTCCGTGGCCTGTCAGTGAAGGTCTATGCACCCTTGAATCGCATCGCACCCTTCCCATTGAGACGCAGGCAAAAGCCCTTTTTGGGACAGACCTTATCGACGATGTCATCATTGCAAATGCCTTCGCATCCGATGAAGAGCTAAAGGCACTGGGAAGCCTCAATCGCTATATGCTGGAGCTTGATGTGTCTTTGCTTGCAGATATTCCAGAAACCATGCGCAAAATTGTGCTTGAAGAGCCACATTTCAACCGGGGGGATGTGTCAGAATACATGATTCGTTCCACGCAGAGCCGGGTGAAATACAAGGGCACCCATTTTGAAGCGTTCAATACGCCGCAGATCAAACGGGGCGACATACTCATCGAGAGTTCACTCTATGCCCGGTATGCAGGGGAACTGCAGATTGCGCTGAAAGACATGGAAAACAGCGGACGTACCAATGTTGTCGGAAGGGTGGCTGACCACGAGTTTGACCTTCTTGACCGAATCGAACCGTGGCAAAAGTTCAGAATGAAGGTTGGAGAAAATGATTAAGGTCATATTACCTGAAAAACTCTTAATTGGACAATCTCTGAAAGAGAATATGGCTGTCATTTTTGACAGCCATATTCTTTTCTTCTGCCCTGTGGAGGCCTTGGACCAGGCCTTGATAAAGGCTGGAATCGACCGGGATGAAGTTCAGTTTTTAAGTATGGCGGACTGTATTTTGGCGCCGGGCTTCATAGACGTCCATATTCATGGTGCTGCGGGTGCGGATATTGTGGATGGACACCCGGACTCTGTCGAAAGGATTGCAAAGGCCTTGTCAAAGTGCGGTGTGACCAGTTTTCTGGGCGCAACAGTAGCCTATGACAAAGCGCGGATTGTCCAAGCGGCGACGGCTATACGCCATGCTCAGGCTAATCGCATATCACAAGCGGCACCTCAGGGTGCAAAGATTCTGGGCATGCATCTTGAAGGGCCATTTCTGAGTCCGGCGCGAGCAGGGGCACATGCACCACAATACCTCATTAGACCGGACCGGAACTTCATTGAAGGCATGGAAGATGTAATACGCTTGATTACATATGCACCAGAACTTGATGAAAACAATGCCTTCTTGATTGAAATACTTAAGAAGTTTCCCCATATCCGCATGTCCATTGGGCATTCGGATGCCTCCTATGAACGTGCCATGGAAGCCATTAATCTGGGCGCCCACAGCGTGACCCATCTCTACAATGCCATGCGCGGACTCCATCATAGGGAACCGGGTGTTGTCGGTGCGGCACTGAGCTCCGATGTCTATGTGGAGCTTATCGCAGACGGCATTCATGTTCATGAAGGCGCATTTCTCAGTGCGCTTAAGGCAAAGGGCCCTGACCGCACCATTCTCATTACAGATGCAATGTGTGCGTCCTGCATGGCCCAAGGCCACTATAAGCTGGGGGACTTGGATGTCTATACGGATGCATCCAGCGCCAGACTGGAAGACGGCACCCTTGCAGGCAGTGTGCTCACCATGGATAAGGCAGTCGCAAATGTAGCCACTATGCCCGGTGTAGACTTGGCTCAGGTTCTTTACATGGCGTCGACTGTTCCAGCGGACATGCTTGGTCTGAAACATATTGGAAGAGTGGCACCTGGAAGTGCGGCAGATTTTACAATCTTGAGTAAGACCCTTAAGGTGATGTGTACGATTATTGACGGTGAAGTGGTGTTTGGAGGACCGATATGCAAATCCTAATAGAAGACGATTATAAAAAAATGAGTAAGCGTGCGGCGTGGACCATTGCCGCGCAACTGACAATGAAAAAAGACAGCATTCTCGGACTGGCGACTGGAAGTACGCCTCTTGGCATGTATGAGGCCCTAGTGGATCTGTACAGGGAAGGTACCATATCCTTTAAAAATGTTCGGACATTCAACCTGGACGAGTATATTGGGCTGGATGGTGAGCATGCCCAAAGCTATAGACGGTTCATGGAAGCGCATCTTTTCAGTCATATCGACATTTCAAAGGCACATATAGAAATTCCAAATGGTCTGGCTTCAGATCTAGCAGAGGAATGCACGCGGTATGAAGAGGCGATTGAAGCGGCTGGCGGAATTGACATACAGGTGCTGGGCATTGGCCATAACGGACACATCGGCTTCAATGAACCTGACCTACATTTCGAGACCTTGACACATAAGGTTAACCTGGACGCTTCTACCATTGAGGCCAACGCGCGTTTCTTTGAAACCCCCGCTGATGTGCCCAAGCAGGCCATCAGCATGGGCATTAAGACAATTATGAAATCAAGGCGGATTCTTCTCATAGCGAGTGGAAAAGACAAGGCTGAGATTGTGCGTAAGATGATCTATGGACCGATTACACCGGAGGTGCCGGCATCCATTCTGCAGCTGCATCCGGATTTGGTAGTGATTGTAGATAAAGAGGCGGCCAGTATGCTTGAAGGGCACCGGAAGATGGAGATATCGGCATAGGGATTGCACCAGATATGGGGGATTGGCATGATAGTAGGAATACCTGCATCAGCAGGAATTGCAATAGGGCGCATTCATGTCCTTGGCAAGGAGACGGATGCTGTGGCTGGATATGAGCCGCAGGCCAAGGATATCGAGATGAAGCGGTTTAAAAGGGCACAGGAATCGGCCCGGCGTCAGATCCGTGAAATACAGGCACGAACACTAAAAAAACTGGGAAAATCGGAAGCGGAGATTTTCGAGTCCCATGAGATGCTGGTTTCAGATCCGGAAATCGCTGAGAAGATTGAAAGTGGGATTTTGTCCGGAATCAGTGCGCCGGAATCGGTAGAGGCGGCAAAGGACTATTTCTGCGCCATGTTTGAAGCTATGGATAATGATTATCTGAAAGAGCGTGCGGCAGATATTCGGGATGTCCTGGGGCGTGTTGGGAATAATCTGATTGGGAAGACCACCGACTTATTTCAAGGGATAGAATCTCCCGTCATTTTACTGGCCCATGACCTGACACCATCGGATACGGCCCAGATTTCCAAGGACAAGGTGCTTGGATTCATAACGGAAATAGGTGGGGCGACCTCTCATTCAGCCATCATGGCGCGTACGATGGAAATTCCGGCAGTTGTGGGTGTCCAGGGGCTTATGGATCAGGTGAAAGACGGTGTTCAGGGGATTTTGGATGGTACAAGCGGACGACTTGTGGTCAATCCGGATGCTGACCAGATTGCCGAATATGAAAAGAAACAGGCTGAGATGCTTGAGGAGCGTGCAGCGCTGCAGCGCTTAATTGGACTCTCCAGCACCTCGAAATGCGGCAGACAGGTTGAAGTCGCATGTAATATCGGTGCAGCAGTAGATGTGGTCCACGTGCAAGAAAACGACGGAGAAGGCGTGGGACTCTTTAGAAGTGAGTTTCTTTACATGGACAGAGAGAGCCTGCCGACTGAAGACCAGCAGTTTGAAGCCTACCGTGAGGTCGTGGAAGGGCTTTCTGGCAAGCCTGTGGTCATTCGTACCTTGGATGTGGGCGGCGACAAGGAAATTCCCTATCTGAACATGGAAAAGGAGATGAATCCTTTTCTTGGATACAGGGCAATACGGTATTGCCTTGATGAGGCGGCGGTGTTTATGCCGCAGCTGCGTGCCATTTTAAGGGCAAGTGCCTATGGAAAGGCAAAAATCATGTTTCCCATGATCTCGTCCATAGAAGAACTGCGCAGAGCAAAGCAGGCGGTAGAAAAAGCCAAGGCGGACCTTGACCGTGAAGGGATTCCCTACGATGGAGACATAGAAATAGGCATGATGATAGAGATTCCAGCAGCTGCAATTCTTTCTGACGTATTTGCGAAGGAAGTGGATTATTTCAGCATAGGAACCAATGACCTCATCCAGTATACGGCAGCAGTGGACAGGATGAATCAACAGCTATCTGATCTCTATACACCCTATCATCCATCCGTGCTCAGATTGATTGCCATGGTGATTGAAAATGCACATGAGGCGGGAATCTGGGTTGGTATGTGCGGAGAAGCCGCAGGGAATGAAGCCCTTGTTCCTCTTTGGTTTGCCATGGGTCTTGACGAGTTCAGTGTCAGTCCGTCGTCTGTTCTGCGTGTGCGCGGTCAAATACGAAATCTGACTGAAGAAGACAGCCGCAGGCTCTTTGAACGCGTTAAGGGGCTTTCATCGGCAGGTGAAATCAAGGCACTGCTCACGGGAAATAAGTCTTGAGCGGTGGTCTGAGCTAGAGGATCTTCTCGGCCGTATAGCTTAAAAGGCCTCCTGTCAAGAAGACCAGCACCAGTGCCACAACGTTGATGCTACTGCCCAGTGTGAGATTCATAAGTGCTTCCATGGACCAGTATATGGGGGTCAGCTTGCTGATAATCTTGAAGCTTTCTGGAATCAGGTCGAGACTCCAAAAGGCACCCCCGGACAGGCAAATGAAGAAGACGGCCGGCGCGGCCATGGACTGGAAGGCCGTGCTGCGGTCAAACTGAACAGCGAAAAAGAGCATAATGCCGCAAAGGCTGCTCACGAAGGCCACACAAACGGCAAAAACCCCAGGCAGATGGCGGACTGTGAAAAGACCGGTCATGAGAGACAGGGCAATAAACTGCAAGAAGAGCAGGAGACTGCCGAAGGAAAAATACCCTAAATATGCACCTAAGATACGTGGTTGCCCGGCACATTTTAATCTGCTGAAGGCAGCCATTTTTCTTTCTTCAATGATGGATGCGCCGACAAAGACCATAAAAAAGGCCGTGCTGGCAAGGGTCATGCCTACCGTGAGCCGGTTTCGCATGAGCTGTTGTGTCGTCGGGCCCTCAGTATGGGGGCGTGTTTTTATCTGGTTCGGTGAAGTCAGGGTCATATTGAGATCGAGTTCAAAGGTGCTCTCACGAATGAATTGTCTTGTCAGTGCCATGGCTTCCGCCTGTGCATCTGCTGAATCAAGGAGGCGATAAGCCTTGTTCGAAGCGCTGTAGACGGACAGGTCCTTGAGGATTTCCCGTGCGAAAATATCCCCGAGTGCGCCGGCGACCATGTTGTTTTCAAGAACAGTGATTTCGACACGATCGTCTACCTGACCGCTTAGAAGCATGGTTTCGAATCCAGGCTGAATGGAAAAGAGGGCTTCAATGCGGTTGTCCTTCAGTGCACGCAGAGCGCTGCTTTCATCAGAGACCGTGACAGACAGGCTGTCGAGCTGAACCAGGCGTTTTATTAGGGCGGTTGACGCAGGGGTCTCATCCAAGTCTACAATGGTGATGGGGACTTGATCAACGGTGCTGTAATCCTTGAAAACAATGCCTAGACCGAGGCTGATCAGGAGGGGCAGTATGAAAATGAAAGTGGCCAGCCTCCCACTGTCCAGTACGAGCTTCCACCTTAGAATAATATGCTGGATATAGGTTCTAATCATAACGGATCCCCCCTTTTTGGAGTGCATTTTTCAAATAATGGGAGCAGAATAAAAGGGCTGCGCCAGTTACAAGAAGCGTGGCAACAAGAACGGTCGTGCTGTGACCGGTTGAACCTGTCAGCGTCATGAGAAGAAGCCGTATGGCCCAGTAATTTGGCGTAAGGGCGCTGATGTCCTGAAGTGCCTTCGGCATAAGTGGCAGAGGAATGAAGTTCCCGCCCATGAGTGCCAGAACAAAGACAATCAGACTGGAAGCGATTGTCGCAGCTGATTCCTTTCGGACAATAAGCCCAACAAGCAGAATCAGGGTACTGAAGAAAAAGCTCACGACAATAATCTGGGCAATCAGAGTCAATGTCGATAAGATTCCGAGTTTGAAATATACAGTCAGGGGCAGAGCCGGAATGAGACAGAGCAGGGCTGTGTTGATACTGCAGGCGGTCAGCTTGGATAGGAGCCATGGCAGCGGCGAGGTTCTCGTGGTGAGATAACGCTGGATACAGTGTCCCTTTATATCATCAAAAAAGAGCGGCAGAATTGATGACGAAGCATAGGCTGCGACAATAACAATGATGGCTGCCCCAAAATAGTATGTTGAGGTCGTAGAAGGAAAGGTATCAATGAGCCTGTAGGAGAACAGGCGGTTTCTTCCCAGAGCCACTGAAATCATTTCAACGGAATACAGGTCGTTGACCTGAAGGAGCTTTTCCCTGGGATACATGTTGTTTTCGAGGGTTTTGTACAAGCCGTAGGTGGCTGCATCGACTGACTTGATATAGTCGGAATAGCTCTTGAGCATTTCCTCTAAAACCATGGCCTGAATGGGGTAATCCGGATTGAGAACCACCTCTAAGGCGTCATTGCTGTAGTGGAGCAGGCTGTCGGTGAAGCCTTGGGGTATCGTGACAATGGCCGTCAGATGGCCCTGTTCATATTCAGAAAGGATTTCGTCATCAGAGCCAACACTTATGGTGACAAGGGAAGTGAACTGGTCGTTGGACTTGAAGCTGTCGATGAGCATTCTGCTCAGTTCGCTCTCTTCCCTATCTACAATACCGATATGGAGGCTTTCAAGAAGCCGTTTTTCCTGCATGTCCCCAGAAAAGAACTGCACGAAAAAGAAGAGCGACAGAAGAGCCGCTATTCCAAAGGCAAGGGTGCGTTTGATGTCTATGGTTCTCTTGAGGTCATACTTGAGCAGGTTATGCATCTTATATCTCCAGGAGCTTGAAGATGTCGAGACCCTCTATGACTTCCACAAGCTTTTTATACGTAAAGGGTTTTGAAAGGAAGCCGTCCATGCCAGCGAGGGTCGCCTGCATGCGGTCTTCGGGTGTATCGTTTGCGGTCAGGGCAATGATCGATACAGGGCGCGGTGGCTTGGAGCCGTCCGTTTGCGTATAGCGGTCCGCTTCGGCCTTTCGGATGATCTGTGCGGCGTCGTGTCCGTCGAGCAGGGGCATCTGAATGTCCATGAGTATGATGTCATAGGTGCCGCTTAAAGCCTTTTGTACCGCCACTTCACCGTTGTTGGCAAAGTCAAAGGTACAGCCCATTTTCTTGAATATGAGTTTCATGTATTCCTGATTCATCAGATTATCCTCTGCAACGAGGACGTGCATCTTCGAAAGGTCATACTTTCCATTGTCCGTGATTTGTTCCCTGCTGTCCTGGAGGTAGTCCAGACTGAGGCTGATGGTAAAGGACGAACCCTTGCCAAGGACGCTGTCGACTTGAATCTTGCCCTGCATCTGGTCAATAAGCTGCTTGGCTATGGAGAGTCCGAGACCTGAGCCCGTAAAGCGGCGCGTGTTGGTGTGCTCCGCCTGATAAAAGAGGTCAAAGAGATGTCGCTGGTCATCTTCACTGATGCCAATACCTGAATCGCATACCCTGATGTGAAAATGGACCTTGTTGTCCTCAAATCTATCGACCTTTGCAGCAAAGATGATTTGTCCGTTTTCTGTGTATTTGGCTGCATTTGAAAGCAGGTTTATAAATATCTGTTTGAGTCTCAGAGCATCGCCGATCAGGTAGCGTGGCATCTGCTCGTCAAAATCAGTCTTGAGCTCAATGGGGCGGTTTTGAAGCATGGGCTGAATGATGGCCAGGGTTTCCTTGAGGGCGCTCATAAATTCAAAGGGCTTGTATTCCAGCTTCAACTGGTCTGCTTCCATCTTGGAGAGGTCAAGCAGGTCGTTGACAATTTGAAGGAGCAGTCGCGTGGAAGTCTGTATGTTCCGAATCAGATTGTCGGATTGGGCCTTGTCCACAGTGGTGCCCAGCATATCGGTCATGCCGATGATCGCAGTCATTGGCGTTCGGATTTCATGAGATATGTTTGCGACAAAGCGGCTTTTCGCCAGTGTGGCTTCCTCGGCGCGTTTCTTTTCAGCTTCAAGCATGGACATGGTTTCGCGCAGCTCGGTAATGTCATGAAGCAGCAGGATACGTCCAAGCATCTGGTTCTTCTTGTCATAGACAGTCTGGTCTCTCATATAGTAGTGCTTGTCACCCTCGGCTGTACGGACTGAAATGGTGGCCTTATCATAGCTGACCTTTCGGAAGTTTGTGAGCTCAAAGCTGGCTGTTTCAAGACATTCAAGCAGGGTCATGTCAGGATTGGAACGGATGTCCAGGTTCTTGAATATCTTGTTAGCGGAGCTGTTCATATCGATAATATGGTCTTCGCCATCGAGAATGATCATGGCATCAGCCATATTGTCCAGGACGATTTCTTGGGCAAAGGGAACGATATTCAAAAAACCGAAGCGCCTAATCGAGACATAGAATAGAATACCTGTAACAAGAAAGAGAATGGGCGTATAGTCAACCGCCTTTGAAAATGTGTCCACATAGATGTAGGATGCATTTCCAAGGGTGGGAACGAGCAGTGCGATAATGATGGTGATGGCCTGCTTGCGCTTGTTGGCCCTGAAGACAAATGCGGCCCGAATGGCCAATGCTAGGGCGAGTCCAAGGGTTATGTAGCAGTAGGGCAGGAAGACATACTTGTAAAAGGGCCCGTAGTGGCTGCGGACATAGTGGAGTCCGTTTTCAATATCAATGTACCGGCTGTCATAGAACCAGTGATGGAGGCTGTCTGTAAAGGAAACGGCAAGTGTCAGAAGGGGAAAAATGAGAATGAATGCATGGAGTTTGTGATTCAGGTCTCTGCTGTAGAGAAACTTGTGCGTGGTTAAAAAAACACTCAAGGGTACGAAGACAATCGCGACATACCGGAGTGCGTCAAAAGTAAGCTGAACACGTCGTCCTGGAAATGCGTAATAGAGCATTTCAAAAAACAGCCACATGCCCAAAATCCGAAGGAGAATCTTGACATTAAGGCTGTAGGGCTGCTCTTTGGCATCTGTTATGGTCGATACAGCAAAAAGGATAATGAATCCTACAAATGAAAGCATGGAGTAAATATTGACACTCATCAAATCACCTCTATTTAAGGATACCCCTTTCGTGGGCAGTCTTCCAGAAATTTTCACCTGAATCCATGCTTTTTTGCCTTGAATGTTGTATAGTTGATTCAGGAGCGTAAGAAGCCGCAAACTGGTGCGGAACCGCTTCGTCTAGCGTGCGGAAATACGCGTGATTTATTGCGATAACAAAGGAGAAGCTCATGGTTGATAATAAAAAAGTAGAACTTGAAGTGAATGGTTGTTCAGGAGATTGCGGTTGCGGCGGACATGACCACGACCACGACGGTGGCTGCGGATGCGGATCACACGGACATGAGGACCATGATCATCATGATCATTCAAAGATTTATCTGGAAACGGAAAATGGCGAGGAACTGGAATGTGACGTTCTGGGTACATTCGATTTTGAAGGACAGGAGTATATCGCTCTGATTCCTGTGGATTCTGAAACAGCATATCTGTACAGATATTCAGAGGAGGAGGAAGAGCCTGCACTGAATCAGATTGAATCTGACGAGGAGTACGCACGCGTGAGTGCATATTTCATGGAACTCGTTGAAGACGAAGACGAAGAATAGGACGACGGGGGCGATGAAGGACCTTTTTGCCGTAGCCGGTATTGTGGCGTGCATAGCCGTGAGCCTGATGACAGGGGTCTCCCTGGCCATCGGATTCATAGCCGCAATCCTGCTGTGCGCATTCTTTCAGACCGGAAATTTCAGCGTCAAACCAGCCCTTCAGTCCATGTGGAAGGCTGTCGCTGAGGTCAAGATGCTGTATGTGATCATCCTGCTCATCGGCGCATCGGTTTCATCCTGGCTTGCAGGCGGTGTGGTTCAGACCATCATGGTCTACGGACTGCGGGCCATGCTCGGTAAGAATGTCGTTCTGATGACATTTGCCATAACAGCTGCTGCAGGCTACTTCATGGGAACGGCAATAGGTACGATCAGTACCTTTGGGATCGCCATACTCGGCATCGGGGCCGCATTTGGCATTCCATTGCCCATCCTTCTGGGGGCGGCTGTTTCAGGTGCCTTTGTATCAGACAAGATTTCACCCCTGTCAGGACTGATGAATCTGACGCTTGCTGGCGCCGGGGCCAAGTACCGTGATGTTGTGAAGACCATGTGTGTCACATTCATTCCGACATTAGTGATTTCCGGCCTTTTTTATCAGTTCGTCGGCATGCGTTTTGTTTCCGCGGATGCCGGACAGGTCATGGCCATAGATCAGGCCATGCGCGAGGCTTTTGTCATACATCCGGGACTTTTTCTCCTGCCGGTTACTGTTGTGGTGCTGGCCCTAAGCGGGAAGCCGTCCATATTTTCCATTGGAACGGGTGTGCTGACCGGTGTGGCTTTTTCTGTGATCATACAGGGGAACGGACTGGTTGAAACCCTTCGCGCCATCCTATTTGGATTTCAGGCACATACGGGTGACGGTCTCCTTGACGGCATTTTGAAGTCAGGGGGCATGGTGGGTATGGTTGAAGTCATACTCATTGTCATGTGTGCGGTTGCCCTGAGTGACTTCCTTGAACTATCAGGGATGAATGCACGTATCTTCGGAAAGTACTTTGATCGTGCCAAAAACGGCAATCAGCTGCTCGTAGTCAGCGGTGCAATCAGCATTGTGCTGACGGCCCTTACCTGCGATCAGACAGCGGGCATCGTACTGCCCCTGAAAATACTTAGAAAACGGGCAGGTTCCTTTGGCATCGACCCGGCAATGGTCGTTCGGACAATTTCTGACACGGGAACCATTGTCGCGCCGCTTATGCCATGGAACATAAATGCCTTGATCATTATTGGCATTACGGGTATCGGGGCTATGGAATACGCCCCATATGCAGTACTTTGCATAGTGGCACCCCTTGTCAGCATGACCCACCTGTTTGTCATGTCCAAGTTTTATTTGAAAAACACAAAAAATGCCGCTTAAGTAATTTAAGCGGCATCTGCATAAGCGGCATTTTACCATTTTGTTCCCAGAGACAGGGATTTTGGAAGACCGCGCTTTTTTTTCGTGCCGAAAAAGCCTTTGGTGTCTTCTGACTCATAAATCATGTCCCACATGTTATCGTAGAGCTTTCTGCGAAGGGTGTTGATGGACAGGGTGGTATAGACGCCTGAAAGCATGCACATGCCCTCCATCCATGCCAGAAGCTCGAGTGCGAGGTTCTGCGGATCGAGGCTGGAACGGATTTCACCGCTTTTTTGACCGTTTTTGATAATGGCTTCAAGTGTCGATGCAAGACCGTCGTAGTAGGCATTGATGCGGACCTGAAGGGCTGGAAAGTGATTGAGACTCGTCCGAAGGAGTGCCAGCAGGTCATAGGGCTTGTCAAAATGACTGCCGGAGAGCAGCGAAAGCTCGCTGTTCACTTCAATGACGGCATTGAAAAAACGTTCCAGGTTATGGCGCGCTGAAGAATCCTTGTCATAGGGTATGATGACTTTTTCTTCAATGGATGAAAGCAAAAAGTCGATGGAGGCTTCAAATATGGTGTCCTTGTTCTTAAAATGATGGTACAGGGATGGTTTTTTAATCCCAACCTCTGCTGCAATGGTGGACAATGAGGCCTTTTCATAGCCGTAATTCAGAAAATTCTTAATAGCTGCACGAACAATTCTATCTTTAGTATGCATAACATCCTCCCTACCAAGCGTTAGGGATATTATAGCACAATTGAAATTGTAGTTGAAGGGAGCTCTTATGGGGGAAAAAAGTGGGCTAAGGGGACTATCGGGATTGACCTCTCAGGATAATCAGACGTTCAGACCGTTCATATCTGCAGATAAAATGCTGCCTGAGTTCACGGGGACAGCACTTGTTATCGGTATTTTGCTTTCCGTGATTTTCGGTGCGGCCAATGCCTATCTCGGATTGAAGGTTGGAATGACCATATCGGCATCCATACCTGCGGCGGTCATATCAATGGGCGTTATTCGCGTTATCCTGAAAAAAGAGTCCATACTTGAAAACAATATGGTGCAGACCATCGGGTCTGCGGGGGAGTCTCTGGCAGCGGGTGCCATCTTCACCCTGCCGGCGCTCTACATATGGATGGAGGACTGGGGACTTGGAACACCAAGTCTGCTCATGATCACAGCCATTGCACTTTGCGGGGGCGTTCTGGGCGTATTCTTTATGGTACCCCTGAGGAAGGCGCTCATCGTCAAGGAGCATGAGACGCTGCCCTTCCCTGAAGGCACGGCCTGTGCCGAAGTACTGCTTGCAGGGGAAGAGGGGGGCAAAAAAGCCGCTGCAACCTTTACAGGACTCGGTATCGGCGCAGTCTACAAGTTTCTCACGGGCGGGCTCAAGATATTTCCGGACCGTGTTGAATGGGTCATGCCCTGGTACAAGGATGCAGCCATTGGAATGGACGCACTGCCTGCGCTCCTTGGCGTTGGATTCATCATCGGGCCTACGCTGTCGGCCTACATGTTTGCGGGGGCCATTATGGGGTGGATTGTTCTAATTCCACTCATCAGCAATATTGGAAGTCTGGGATACATCGTCATGTATCCGGCGGACATTCCGCTGGGAGACATGACACATTGGGATATCTGGGACATGTACATACGGTATATTGGTGCGGGTGCAGTCGCCTTTGGCGGACTTTTCGGACTGATCAAGTCTCTGCCGCTCATTGCACAGACCTTCGTGGAGGCCATGCGGGATTATGCATCTGGCGTGAGTGACAGCAGTATGCTGCGTACGGACAGGGACATGAGCATGCGGGTGGTTGTTTTTGGCGCCCTGATCATTGTGGTACTCATGGCAGTGCTGCCCTTTATTGCGGTAGGCTATGGCGGTGCCGCACTCATTGCGGTTTTTGGATTTTTCTTTGCCACCGTGTCATCGCGGATTGTTGGTCTGGTCGGTTCTTCTTCGAATCCGGTTTCAGGAATGACCATAGCGACACTGGTGATTACAGGCATCATTTATAAGGCGTCGGGAACCAGCATGCAGTCAGGGATGATTGCGACTCTGACCGTTGGAGCCATCATCTGTATCATTGCTTCCATGGCGGGCGATACCTCTCAGGACCTTAAGACCGGCTTTCTGGTCGGTGCGACACCTTACAGACAACAGTACGGAGAACTTATTGGGGCGGTTGCATCCGCGCTGGCCATCGGCGTTGTGCTTTCGTGGCTCAACAATGCCTGGGGCTTTGGATCATCAGAGCTTCCGGCACCTCAAGCGACCCTCATGCGTCTGGTTGTGGAAGGCGTCATTGGCGGCAATCTGCCGTGGGCCCTGGTTTTTACGGGCGTGGGAATTGGTTTGATGATAGAGCTGCTGGGTCTGCCTGTGCTGCCCATTGCAATTGGGCTCTATCTGCCGATTCATCTCTCGGTCCCTATTGTCATCGGCAGTCTGGTCCGCGGATTTCTTGACCGGCGCATGGATGATGATGAGCGAACGGCCATACGTGCCAAGTCAAAAATCGAGTCGGGAGTTCTCTATGCATCGGGTCTTATTGCGGGCGAGGGACTGGTTGGAATCATACTTGCAATATTTGCAGCCCTGGAGCTCCATATTGCACTGGGCGTCAGCCTGGGGCCGACAGGAACCCTGGTTTGCTTCAGCATACTGATCTACACGCTCATGCGGTATTCCATATTCAGCAAGTCCTATTAGAGACCGGGTGAAATTCTGCTTAAGGCGGTGTCTTGATTGAAGAACAGCAAACTGAAAAAAAGCGAATTGAAGATTGGCAAGGCGGATAATTTTCTGGACCTTATTCCCCTGCGCAAGGCAGATCTTGACTGGCGTAGGGATGAAGAGGGTCTTGTGTCCATATATATTGAACGCAAGAGTTGGCTGGAAAGGGTGCTGAGACGGTTTCGGCATATTCCAGACCAGATGCGCATTGACCTTGATCAAGTGGGGAGTGCGGTCTTTGCCGCGATGGACGGCGGCAGGACAATCGGCGAAATATGCGCGGGATTGCAGCGTGAATTTGGCGAGTCTGTTGAACCCGTTTATGAACGGGTAGGTACATATATCAACATCCTTAGGAACAACGGTTTTATCGAACTGAAGAAATGACAAGGGGGAAAGGCGTATGGCAGGCAAATTGAGGGGCATTGAACCGACAGCTGTATTCGGATATTTTGAGGCCCTTACACAGATTCCACGGGAATCTGGAAACGAGAAGGCAGTCAGTGATTATCTGGTAGACTTTGGTGAGGGTCTTGGGCTTGAGGTCATTCAGGATGAAGTGTTGAATGTCATCATTACCAAACCTGCGACGGCAGGGTATGAAAATGCACCGCATGTGATTCTGCAGGGGCATATGGACATGGTCTGCGTCAAGGAGGATGACATGGTATTTGATTTTGAAACCGATGCCATTCCCCTTGTTCTGGATGGAGATTACATTCGTACGGCAGGAACGACACTCGGAGCCGATAACGGTATTGCAGTGGCCATGGCCATGGCGGTCCTGGCATCGGATCAGGTGAAGCATCCCAAAGTGACAGCCCTGTTCACCGTTGCAGAAGAGACGGGGATGGACGGTGTCATCGGCCTTAGGTCAGAGGATATCAGTGGTGATATTCTAATCAACATCGATTCAGAGGAAGAGGGAACGCTGCTGGCATCGTGTGCAGGCGGCGTGAACAATGTGGTCAGGCTGCCTTACGACCGGGTTTCTGTGAATGCCTTTAGGACGTACACAGTCAAGGTGCGTGGTCTCAAGGGTGGTCACTCAGGTATGGAAATCAACCAAGGCAGAGCAAATGCCATCAAGGTGCTGGGCCGGGTTCTTGACCGGGTGAAAGGACTGGAGGGCACACATGTCCTTTCGGTTTCAGGCGGTGACAAGATGAATGCAATTGCCAAGTATGCCGAGATGACGCTTGTTCTTGAGAGTGATTCCCAGGTGGAGGCCCTTGAGTCGCAAATAGCCATGCTTGACGCCCAGGTGAAAAATGAGTTTGAAACAGCCGATCCAGGCCTTGAAATCATTTTGGAGCCAGGTACAGAAGGGGGCGGTCAAAGTGTGCTGTCACTGCAAAGTACAGAGCGTCTGACAGGCATTCTCAGACTGATTCCATTCGGCGTTCAGACCATGTCTGCCAATATCGCAGGCCTAGTGGAAAGCTCAAATAACATCGGGGTCCTGACCATGAACGATGAGGAGATTGTTTTCAGCAGTGCGGTTCGAAGCTCGGTCCGCTCGCTGAAGGATGAAATCAACAACCGCATTCAGTATGTGGCAGACCTGTGCGGGGCTCAGGTAGAGCTTGTTTCAGATTATCCGGAATGGCCCTACAAGGTGGACTCTCCAATCCGTGAGCTCATGTGCGCAACGTGGGAACGCATGTATTCAAGTGTCATGAAGGTGGATGCCATTCATGCCGGACTCGAGTGCGGTCTCCTAAAGGAAAAGGTGGGCGACATCGACATGATTTCCCTGGGACCAAACCTTTATGACGTGCATACGCCAAAGGAGCGCATGAGCATTTCGTCTGTGGCACGCGTTTATGATTTTCTTCTTGAAGTGCTGGCAGACATCAAATAGAGAAACTGCAGTCTGGTATCCGATTAAATGCCAGAAAAACGAACTCTAAAACGCAATAAAAGGATGAATGCATAAAGAAGGCGTTCCCGTATGTGCTGTCACATGGGGAGCGCCTTTTTGACTGGGTCCTTGAATCAGTGTGTGTGGTCTTTTGAGGTGTCAAGCGGTATTTCAAGAAAGAACTGAACGCCCTCGTTGACACGACTTACTGCTCGAATGGTGCCCTTAAGACGTTCGGTCACCAGATCATAGACAATATGCATGCCGAGCCCGGAGTTGCCCTCGGCTCTTTTGGTCGTAAAGAAGGGCTCAAAGACATGGGAGAGGGTTTCTTCATTCATGCCGACACCATTGTCCCGGTATTCAATGAAGAGCATAGGCCCCTTCACATCAATATAAATTTGGATTTCGCCCTGTTTGTCATCGGTAAAGCCATGATCCAGGGAATTCATGATGAAATTCGTGAAAATCTGAGAATAAATCCCGGGGTATGAGCTGATATTTAAGGCATCAGGACAAAGAATGCTGATTTTATGCGGTGTTTTCTTAATTGCGTTGTGCAGACTCAGAAGTATTTCATCCAAATACTTGCGCAGGTTGAACAGACGCTTTGATTCACTGATCTGGTCCGTGGCGATGTCCTTGATGCTGAAGATCAAATCGGAAGCACGGTTCAAATTGGACAGCACAGTGCTGGATGCCAGCTCCACGTCTTCAAGGAAGTCGAGGAAGTCGCTCTTGGTAAGCTGGTTTTCCTGAAATTTCTTCATTGTGTTCGCCACTGTCTTTTTCAGGTATGAGGCTGTGGTGACACTCACGCCCATAGGCGTGTTGATTTCATGGGAAATTCCGGGCAGCAGTTCGGACAAGTAAGCCTTTTGTTCTGAAATGGTCAACTTCTCAGTGGCATCGTCAATCATTTCGCGACTCTGCTTAAGGGCCCTATTTTGCGTGTCTACTTGACTGAGGAGCTCCTGGTTGAGGTCTTTGATTTCCTCCTGGGCCTTCTTATGAAGTCGGATGTCTGTCCAGATGGCGTGCAGTACCCGGGTCTTATTGTCCGGCATATGGGTGAAGCAGACATCCATGGGGATAGAGACCCCATTTTTTGTCCTATAGTACCATTCGAATCTGCAGGCGCCATCTCGGTAGGCGTCGTTGAACTGTTTCTTAATGAGCAGATAGGACTGCGTGCCGTCGGGCTGGTAGTCAGGCGAAATGTCCAGGGCTGTCTTGCCGATAATGTCGCTGGCGTCCAGATACTCCAGTATGTTCAGGGCGGCCTTGTTGCACTCGACGATTCTCTCGTTTTCAAAAAGAAGCATGGGTGTGGAGGACATGCTGAAGAGTGCCTGATACTTGGCTTCTATTTCAGATCCTCTGAGCTTAGCCAGTTTCAAGTCTGTGATATTTCGTCCTTCTGGAATGAGGAACTTGATGTTTCCATTGGCATCCCGTATGGGCGTGATGCTGAAGTCAAAGTAATTAGGGACACCGTTGATGTCCGGGTGTATGGTTTCAAACCGCACGGATTCCCCATGAACGGCTTTTTCAATGCCGCGCCTCAGCTGCTGGCGGATTTCTTCGGAGTGATTCCACCAGGGCGTGTCCCAGAAGTATTTTCCAAGTACATCGGAAGGCCTTGCCCCAATCATTTTCAGGCTGGTGTTGTTGGCTTCAAGAAGAATACCGTCAACTGTGAGCAGGCCGATGAGCTGATAGGTGTTGTTGAAGATTGCCAGGAATTTTTCTTCGGACTCGAAGAGGGCCTCTTCCGTTTGAAGCAGGTTGGTGATTTCCGTTGAAAAGTTGCACATGCCGTAGAGGACGCCGCTGTCGTCATAGAGCGGGAATTTGGTTGAATGATAGTTATGGAGTCCATCTTCAAGCAGGAGCTCATCGTCAAAGGAGAGGGGTCTTTCCGCCTCAATGACTTTCTTGTCAAGACTTCTGGAAAGGTCTGCAATGGAACCGGGAAGTATGTCGATATCCTTTTGACCGTAGACCTCAGAGCGCTTGATATTTAAAAGCTCCTCATAGGTTCTGTTGACATAGAGATAACGCCCATCCAGATCCTTAATGTAGATAGCAGAAGGAATATGGTCCAGAATGCTGGGCGTTGAAGCGTGAATGTTCTTGCTGTAGTTTTTATGATTGTCGTTTGGCATGGCAATTCCCCTTTACTACGGTTTCCTATAATTAATACCCGATTAGATAATCCTCATTCAGTTTCCAGTTAAAAACAATGAGGATACAATCATATGGGTGAAGGCTCTTTGCGGGAATATGAACATTTCTTTAGGGAAGTGATTTCTTTACGCGTTTTACTATGATAGAATAATGAGTGATTAAAATGAATATAGGAGGTCTGGATGAAGATGACTAAAGAAAACAAGCATCTTGATGATGCAACTGTCGACAATGCCAATGGAACTGAATTTCGATCGAGGAACTTCATTCAGCAGATTATTGATGAAGATATGAAGTCCGACAAATATGGTGGTCGGGTACATACGAGATTTCCGCCAGAGCCAAACGGATATCTTCACATTGGACATGCCAAGGCGATTTGCATTAATTTCGGCATCAAGGAAGAGTTCAGTGGGAAGTGTAATCTGCGTTTTGATGATACAAATCCAGTAAAAGAAGATACGGAATACGTTGAAGCAATCCAGGAAGACGTCAAGTGGCTGGGATTCCAGTGGGACGGCCTGTTTTACGCATCTGACTATTTCGGAAAAATGTACGAGTACGCACAAATCCTGATCCGCAAGGGCAAGGCATACGTGTGTGATTTGACAGCTGAAGAGACACGTGAGTACCGCGGTGACTTTACAACACCAGGTAAGAACAGCCCTTACAGAGAACGTTCTGTTGAGGAGAACCTTGATCTGTTCGAACGCATGAAAAAGGGTGAATTCCCTGATGGCGAGCGTGTTCTTAGAGCTAAAATAGACATGGAATCACCAAACCTCAACATGCGTGATCCGGTTCTTTACCGTATTTCCCATAATGAGCATCACAATACTGGTGCAGAGTGGTGTATCTATCCGATGTACGACTATGCGCATCCGATTGAAGATGCGATTGAAGGGGTGACACACTCCCTGTGTTCCCTTGAATTTGAAAACCACAGACCGCTATACGACTGGGTTCTCAATGAAATTGGCGTATGGGAGACTCCGCCTCAGCAGATTGAATTTGCAAGGCTGAATATGACAAATACACTTATGAGCAAGCGTTACATTCGTGCGCTCGTTGAAGATGGTACTTTAGATGGCTGGAACGATCCACGTCTGCATACCCTTTCAGGACTCAGACGTCGTGGCGTGACTGCGGAAGCGATTAAGAACTTCATTGAAGAAGTGGGTGTTTCCAAATCCAACAGTGTTGTTGATTCAGAGAATCTTGACCACTTTGTACGTGAAGACCTTAAAATGAAGGCGCCGCGTGCCATGGCAGTTATCGATCCGCTCAAGGTCGTAATTACCAACTATCCTGAAGGACAGACAGAAATGCTTGAAGCAGAGCTGAATCCGGAAAACCCTGAGATGGGTTCACGTCAGATTCCGTTCGGCAGAGTGGTTTATGTAGAGCGTGAAGACTTCATGGAAGAGCCGGTCAAGAAGTTTTTCAGACTTTTCCCGGGCAATGAAGTCCGTCTGCGTCATGCATACTTTATCAAGTGCAATGAGGTCATTAAAGATGAAGCGGGGAACATCACCGAGCTTCACTGTACATATGACCCTGAGACAAAATCAGGGTCTGGATTTACAGGCCGTAAAGTCAAAGGCACACTGCACTGGGTTGCTGAAGCGGATCATATCAATGCAGAGGTGCGTCTGTACGACCATCTTCTGGCTGAAGGTGAAGACGGTGAAGATATCGTCAATCCAAACTCGCTTGTGAAGCTTGAAAACTGTAAACTTGAACCTTATTTCGGCAGCTCTGAAAAGGGTGACAAGTTCCAGTTCCTGCGTCATGGCTTCTTCTGTGAAGACTCCAAGGTGTCTACAGATGAAATGAAAGTATTCAATAGAATCGTATCCCTGAAGAGTTCTTGGAAGAAATAAGAGCTTTTGGAACGAATGAATCAGAAATAAATCCCGTGAGTGCGTATTTGAATGCATTCACGGGATTTTTATTGTTCGCGACTTGGGGTTTCGTTTTCAGGCGACTAGCCAGGGTCGACCGGTATCTTGAGTTTGATGCTCAGCCCATGAGGCTGATTGCGGACAAATTCGATTTCGCCGTTCATACCGTGTGTAATGATGCTGTGCACGATGATGTAGGCTCGGGTAAAAGCGGCGAACTCTTTGCGCTGAGGGGTTTCAGTAATGGCGGGCAGAAGATCGACGGCTCCTGTTTTCAATGCGTCGAGAGCATCAGACCAGGTCTCATACTGTTTTGACTGGAATTTGAGGGGATAGTTGGCCTCAATCCAGTCCAGATAGTCCATGGCAAGGCCGCAGTAGGTGGTGTCATCCAAGTATTCATATGGTGCAAAAACCGGATCGTGGGCAGTATAAATAACCGGATGTGCTTCAATCCAGTTGCGTTCTGCATCTGTAAATTCAGCGGGCATAAAATCAGCGGTTTCACTGAAGGTCGACTTGGGTGACGGAATGAACACCGCAAAGCTGATCAGCGCAATAATCACTGCGTATGCCATCTGGGCCTTGTATTTTTTAAGCATAGTCATCACTCGTATCTGATAAAAACCTAAAGCATAGGATTGGGCAATCAAGCTGAAATATGACTTGTTACTTGAACGATACCCTGACAGAGACCAGACAATATAAAATAAATATAAATTTATTGGCAAGGTGGTGTAAAAACATTTAGGCCCTGAATATAAGTGCATGCAATAGGTCGGGCAAATATGACCTCGTTTTGCGAACATGTGTGCCTTTACATTGTATCTTTGACAAGTTATAATGACCTTGATTTCATATAATCGCATAACACGCTGCTGGGGGTGCCGTATGGCTGAGAGGAGCATTGCTCTAACCCTTTGAACCTGATTTCGTTAAAGCGAACGTAGGGATAGCTGCATTGGAAGACTGATTTTGTGCGCATACTCTACATTTACATGTAGGGTGTGCGTTTTTTCTATTTGCGGATAAAACGGGCTATCAAGCTCTCCCGGTGTGTTGGTTAGTACAAGTTTATACAGACAGGAGGATGTACATGATCATTAACGGGAAAAAGCGCGAGGTGCCCGAGGGGGCAAACATACTCGAAATGCTGAAAGTCCTGGAACTTGACTCAGAGAAAGTTGTCGTTGAAGTCAATGCGGCAATCGTCGGCAAGGATGATTTTGAAGACCATAAGTTGAGTACTGGAGACAAGATTGAAATAATCGCCTTTGTTGGAGGCGGGTAATGAAGATACAGCTGAACGAAAAGACAATAGAAATTGAAGCAGGTCAGACTGCGTTTGGTGTCAGAAAGAGCCATAAGCCTGAAGCCGATGTCGTCATCTGCAACGGATTCCTATTGAAGGATGACAGAGTGCTGGAGGCTGGGGACAGCCTTGTCCTCATTGTACGTGGGGCCATGCCCTCGCACGAGGAACTTGAAGTCCTTATGGTATCGCGGCATACAACCGGTGTTCATGAGCGGGTGAAGAAGGCGCATGTTGCAATCGCTGGATTGGGCGGTCTTGGATCAAACATCGCCGTGGCCCTGGCTCGAACGGGTGTTGGGAAAATGACCCTCTTAGATTTTGATGTGGTGGAGCCCAGCAACCTGAACAGACAGCACTATATGGTCCGCCATATTGGTATGAAAAAAACAGAGGCGCTGCAGGCACAGATTCAAGAAATCAATCCCTTCATTGAAGTGGAGACTCATGATGTCTTTCTGGAGCGTGAAAACCTGATGACCTACTTAGGCGGTGCGGATATTGCAGTAGAAGCTTTTGATGGTGCCGCGTCAAAGGCCATGATGGTTTCCGAGTGGGTCCGGTGCAGACCTGACCGTCCGATTGTGGCGGCGTCCGGTGTCGCAGGTTACGGCTCGAGCAATGAGGTCCTTACGTCAAATCCCATGGGCCAGGTTTACCTTGTGGGAGACAGCGTATCGGAGGCGAGAATCGGTGAAGGACTGATGGCACCGAGGGTGAGCGTCGCAGCAGGGCATCAGGCCAACATGGTACTCCGCCTGATTATGGATATGCAGCGGCCTTAAGGACATGTTTTAACATTAAAGTGAAGACAGAAACCTGTCTGGTACATAAAAGGAGAATACATAATGGACAAACTGATTATTGGTGGCAAGACACTTTCCAGCCGACTTTTCATAGGCACGGGAAAATTTCCAAGAAAGACAATGATTCCAGAAGTCGTGGCGGCTTGTGGAACGAATGTGGTGACAATGGCGCTTAGACGTGTGGATATCGGGTCCAAGGAAGAGAATATTCTCGACTATATCCCCAAAGACATCACACTGCTTCCCAATACGTCGGGTGCCAGAAATGCTGAAGAAGCGGTACGTATAGCACGTCTTGCAAGGGCCATGGGTGCTGGAGACTGGGTGAAGATCGAAGTCATTTCAGATATGAAGTACCTGCTTCCAGACAACAGGGAAACCATTAAAGCGACAGAGATTCTGGCAAAGGAAGGTTTTGTTGTACTGCCATACATGAGCCCTGACCTGATGGATGCCAAGCGTCTTGTTGAAGCGGGCGCAGCGACAGTCATGCCTCTTGGTGCGCCGATTGGGACCAATAGAGGGATTCGAACAAAGGAAATGACACAGATCATCATTGATGAAATAGATATTCCTGTCATTGTGGATGCGGGCATCGGAAAGCCTTCTGATGCGGCACTTGCCATGGAAATGGGCGCGGATGCAGTCCTTGTAAACACGGCCATTGCAACAGCGGAAGACCCAGTTCAGATGGCGCGTGCCTTCAGCATGGCCGTTGAAGCCGGTCGAATCGCTTACACTGCAAAAATGGGCCAGATGCACAAGTACGCCCAGGCGTCATCACCGCTGACGGGTTTCCTGAGAGAGGGTGGCGCATAATGGGCACCTTCTATGATGAAATTCAGAAGTTTGACGATGCGTGGTTCAACAGGGTTGTGGAAGAGGCCACGGTCTCAGATGTGGACCAGGTGCTTTCCAAACGTGTCATTCAGCTTGAAGACATGCCTGTACTGCTTTCAAAGGCGGCTGGCGCATGTCTTGAAAAAATGGCCCAGCGTGCCCACCAGCGGCGTCTTCAGCATTTTGGAAAAGCCATTGTTCTCTACACGCCCCTCTATCTGGCAAATTACTGTGTAAATGGATGCACATATTGTGGTTACAATGTGCATAACAAAATCGGAAGACATCAGTTATCCACAGAAGAGATAGAAAGGGAAGCTCAGGAAATTGCAAAGACAGGGCTCAAGCACATCTTGATCTTGACCGGGGAGTCGGAAGAGCACACACCGGTATCCTATATTGTTGAAGCTGTAAAGATTCTGAGAAAGTACTTTGACTCCATTGCCATAGAGATCTACCCACTGTCAGAAGCGGATTACAAGCGTGTCATCGAGGCGGGTGTGGATGGACTGACCGTCTACCAGGAGGTCTATGATCCAAAGGTTTATGATGAAGTGCATCTTTTCGGACCTAAAAAGAACTACAGGAACAGGCTTGAAGCACCGGAACGCGGCGCGAAGGAAGGGATGCGGTCTGTGAATATCGGGGCCCTTCTCGGACTTGACGACTGGCGCAAGGAGGCTTTCAAGACCGCTTGGCATGCCAGTCATATTCATAAGAATTACCCTGAGGTCGAGCTGGCTGTCTCTATGCCTAGAATCAGGCCATGTGCAGGCGGCTATCAGGTTGCCAATCCGGTGGACGATGCGGCCTTTGTTCAGATTCTTCTGGCGACAGGCTGTCTGCTTCCATTTGTGGGAATCACCATGTCGACCCGCGAAGCGGCAGACTTCAGAAACAATCTTGTGCCACTGGGCGTGACAAAAATTTCAGCTGGAGTTTCAACCAAGGTTGGCGGACATACAGATGACGACAACGACTCCGATGCACAATTTGAGATTTCAGATGGCCGCTCGGTGGATGAAATGCGTGATTACCTCCTTTCGGCAGGCTACCAGCCCGTGTTTAAAGACTGGTTTGACCTGCGCGTTGAAGGCGTCTTATGATTTATCTTATTACCAATAGGCATCTGGCAGGGGTAGAAGCCTTTGAAGAGGTTGTGGTCGAGGCAATCGATGCAGGGGTTCACGGTGTGATTCTTCGAGAAAAGGATCTGCCAAAGGCAATGTGCTTAAGGTATGGAAAAGCGTTTAAGAAGCGCATGCGTTCAGGCCAGAAACTGATCATGCATTCTCATGTAGATGTCGCTCTTGAAGCGTCGGCAGATGGGGTACACTTTTCCTTTGCGGATTTTATAGCACTGGATGAGAAGTCAATACGCCAGCTTTCAGGAGAATCGGAACTGCTTCTAGGCGTGAGTGTACATTCGGTAGAAGAAGCGGTTAAGGCTGCAGTACATGGGGCATCCTACCTCCTTGCAGGCCATGTTTTTGATACATCATGCAAGGTAGGGCTTCCAGGACGGGGACTCGATTTTATTGCCTCCGTTTGTGGTGCAGTGGATATTCCAGTCATTGCCCTAGGTGGCATTTCACCACAGAACGCACATCTTGTGGTGTCTGCTGGGGCGACAGGTGTGGCGGTCATGTCTGGCATTATGGCCGCTGAGTCTTCTGGATGTGCTGTTGTGTCTTATTTTCGTGAAGGCATGACGCCTGTATAAGCATATACAAAGATAGAAAACAGATGGAAACCTTGTTACAGGGATTCCATCTGTTTTTATAATTAAGTGTCAAATCGATTTTGATGTGTCAAAGTATTACAATTAGGAACGCAGTTTAGACTGCGTTTTCAGAAATCTCATAGACTGTATTTTCATAAATTTTATAGATTGCATTACGATGAACGTCGTGTGCAGCTTCCATTATCGATTCACCGATTGTAGGATGCGCGTGGATAACGTCACCAATAGCATCGATAGAAGCACCTATTCCAATTGCGATTGCGCCTTCATGAATCATGTCGCTAGCTCTTGGACCAAATATGTGAAGACCAAGCACTTGGTCGTTATCACCGTTTACTACAAATTTAATCAGACCAGTTTTGCCCATTGCCATTACTTTAGCATTGCCTGACAGATCCCATTTTCCGATTTTTACATTAGAATATTGTTCTAGTGCTTGCTTTTCAGTAAGTCCAACTGAAGCAAGTTCAGGTTCTAAATAAACGCAAGCTGGTGTTGTGGAAATATCAAATACTTTTTTATTGCCCAGAACGATATTTTCCCCAAGTTTCAGAGCCTGTGCTTGTGCAACGTGTGCGAGCATCATGCCGCCAGTACAATCGCCAAGCGCATAGATATTCGGTTCAGTCGTACAAAGATACTCATTTACTTTAATAGCACCTTTTTCAGTCTCGACATTGACATTTTCTAATCCCAGACCTTGCGTAAATGGTTTTCTACCTACAGCCATGAGCACTTTTTCTACTTCAAGTTCAATCTCTTCCAGACCATTTCTAAATTTCACCGTACCACCATCAGGTGTGTCTTTGATTTCAAAGACGCTGCTGTTGGTGAATACATCAATACTGTCTTTTACAAGCTGCTCTTTTGCGAGATTTGCAAATTCATGATCCATATGTGGAAGTATTGTGTCACAAGCCTCGAGAATAGTCACTTTTGTTCCTAATCTAGAATAGAGAGATGCGAATTCGACACCGATTACACCACCACCGATGATGGCAAGGCTTTTTGGTGGTTTCTCAAAAGAAAGCGCATCGTCACTGGTAACGACACAAGTTGCATCTGCACCTGGTACAGGAATGCTTGCAATGCTTGAACCTGTGGCCAGAATAGCTTTGTCAAAGTCCATAGACATTATTTTTCCGTCATTTAGAGTGATTTGAGCCGTGTTTGAACTTGTCAGGCTTGCTGTACCGTAGAGTACTTTTACATTGCGTCCGTCCATGACACCACCAACACCGCCACAAATTCCCTCTACGATGTTTTGCTTGTATGATTGCAGCTTTTTGAAATCAAGATGAGCGCCTTCAACAGAAATCCCCATGTTGGATACGTGATTGAGTTCATTATACAAATCAGTTGCATGAAGCAAGATCTTCGTCGGGATACAACCTGCATGTAGGCATGTTCCGCCCAACTTATATTTTTCAATAATGGTGACATCTGCACCTAAATCCGCTGCTTTTACAGCTGCAACATGTCCGCCTGGGCCACCGCCGATTACTAGAATTTTCATAGTTCTCCTCCTTGGATAATGTTTGACTTAACGACTGAGTTTTAAGAATCACAGTTAGATGCATCCAAAATTCATAGTATTCAATTGAATAATTGAACAATGGGTAAAAATTAGGACGAATATTTTTTATTCGTCAGATTGATAAGTTTTGAACAATCGCTTTGAGACAATTATAGTTCTTTCTATTTATCTAGTCAATAGAATAATTGAATAGTTGAATAGTCTTTGAATGTCCATACTATGAAATACATGGACAGACGAAATTGCATAAATGGGGTTGTTGGGCTATAATATCCACATGGAGGGTGAGTTTGCATGGTTACAAGTACAAGTTCGAAACAATTGAAAATTGATATTTATAGACATCTCGCACGTATAGGGAAGGCATTATCAAGTCCACGCAGATTACATCTGATTGACTTGTTATGTGAAGGTCCTAAAACTGTAGAGAAGCTATCCAATGAAACTGGAATGTCTGTAGCGAATACATCTCAACATCTCCAAACACTTCTTGAATCGAGATTGGTTGAATTCGAGAAAAGAGGTCTATATTCGGTATATAAGTTGAGTGATCCAACGGTAGGTGTGATGTTCCATCACATGCAGGTTTTGGGTGAGAATTTATTGGCAGACATTCAGAAGCTAATTGAAGATGTTTATGGAAAACATGGTGATATAGAGCAAATTGATGCTCGGCAATTAGTGGAAAAATTAGAGAATGGAAGTGTTACACTCATTGATGTGCGCCCTAAGGAAGATTATGATAATAATCATATTGAAGGTGCGAGCTCGATTCCTTTATCCGAGTTGGAGAAACATCTTGAGAAACTGCCTGCAAACCAAGAGATTATTGCCTATTGTCGAGGCCGTTACTGTTTGCTGTCAGTTGAAGCGGTAGCCTTACTCAATAAACACGGCTATAAGGCAGTGCGATTTGAAGATGACTGTCGACCGTGGGATGATGACATCGGTGGCTGTGGATGTTAATTATAACAAAGGGTGGTTATGAAATTGATTTTATGCATTTAAAGTCATTTTCATAACTGCCCTTTTTTCGAAATTTTTTACATTGAAATATGATATTATCGATAGCAAGAGAGTTCAAAAAATGGAATCGGGGGAGCGCGATGCATAATACAAAACTTGAAATCGGAAATATCAGCAGATTGATACTGGATGCACTCTATGACGGTGTTCTGATTATCGATGCCCAGTCAGTTGTGCAGTATGTGAACCCTTCCTATACGCGGATTACGGGTGTCACCTATGAAGAAATTGTCGGAAGAGACCTGCTTGAGGTCAGACCCGGTGCCAGACTTCAGGGAGTTCTCAAGACCGGCGAACGGATTTTGAGGGCAAGACGCCGTGAGGACGGTGCCGAATACGTGGTAAACATGGTTCCGGTTAAGGACGAAGGGGAAATTGTCGGTGGCATTTCTCTTTTAAAGGCGATTGATGATGCTGTCGAGCTTACGAAGACCATCAGCCATTACAAGCAGGAGTTTGCCAGTATGCGCAACCGCTTCAATGCCATTCAAAAGGCAAAATATACTTTTGACAGCATTGTCTCGGTTGACGCGGCAAGTATTGAAGTCAAAAATCTCGCACGCCGTATAGCCAAGAAGGACGTCTCTGTGCTGATTACAGGGGAGAGCGGTACAGGAAAAGAGCTGTTTGCTCAGGCCATACACAATGAGTCAAATCGAAAAAATGGGCCCTTTATTGCAGTGAACTGTGCGGCAATCAATCCCACCCTGCTTGAAAGTGAACTTTTTGGTCATGTCGATGGCGCATTTACAGGTGCCGTGAAGGGTGGCAAGACGGGCCTTTTTGAAGCCGCTGACCATGGCACTATTTTTCTGGATGAAATATCGGAGATGGATTACAGCCTTCAATCAAAACTACTGCGCACACTACAAGAAAGCACGGTCCGTCGTGTCGGCGCCGTGGAGGAAAAGTCCATTGATGTGCGGGTTATTGTCGCATCGAATAAAAATTTGGAGCACATGGTTCTTGAAGGTACTTTTCGTGAAGATTTTTACTACCGTCTGGCTGTGTTTCCGCTTGAAATCCTGCCGCTCAGAGAGCGCAGGGGGGATATATTCCCCATTGTTCGCATGCTGCTGAACAATAAGGAGAATGACATCCAGCGCAGGATTGACGTTTCAGAAGATGCCACATTTGCCTTCGAGTCCTACGATTGGCCCGGAAATGTGCGTGAGCTTCGAAATGCTGTGGAATTCGCCTATAATATGATGCCGGATTCATGCATAGAGCTGGATCATTTGCCGGTCAAGGTACGTTCGAAGTATTTTCAAGAGAAAAAGGGGCGTTTTTCAATCGACAAACTGTCGAGCATAACACGACGTGCTGAAAGAAATGCAATTCAAGAGGCACTGAATGTGTTTGGACATGATATCGAGGGTAAAAAAAAGGCAGCGAAGGCGCTCGGAATATCCTTGGCGACCTTATACAATAAAATGAAGGCATCTGAGTTAGAATAAAAAGCGCGAGTTTCTAAAAAATTAGAAACTCGCTTTTCTATTTCTAGAATTTTAGAAATCGGCATTTAGGAAAGCGTTTCTCAGGGTTTTCGTGGACAAAATGGGACTTTTGGAAAATGCATTTCTAAAATTTTAGAAATACCAATAGGAAAAAGGCATAAAAACCGGGAAAAAAGTTGGCACGCAAGTTGCGTTATTAAGTTAACGAATGCATTCGATCATAATTTTTTAAGGAGGAATCTATGTTAGCTCTATTAGGATTTTTAACAATTATTTTGCTTTTGGCGGTTGTAATGACAAAGAAGGCATCGCCTGTTGTAGCACTGATCGTTGTACCGGTGATCATGGCCATTCTTGGGGGATTTTCAGCTGAGGTCGCAGGATTTATGACAGACGGCATCAAGAAAATCGCACCAACGGGTGTTATGTTTATTTTCGCAATTCTATTCTTCGGAATTTTAACAGATGCAGGTACCTTTAAGCCGATCATCAATAAAATTCTGAGCATTGTAGGAAAAGACCCGGCGAAAATTGCTGTGGGTACAGCAATTCTTGCCATGGTGGTTCATCTTGACGGTTCAGGCGCCGTTACCTTCCTGGTAACTGTTCCGGCCATGCTACCACTTTACGATGCTCTAGGAATGAAGAGAACGACACTGGCAACAATCGTAGCACTTTCTGCAGGTACAATGAACATCCTGCCTTGGGGCGGACCAACACTGCGTGCCGCTTCGGCACTCAACGTCAATGTAACGGAGCTTTTCAACCCAATTCTTATTCCAGTGCTTTGCGGTCTGGCATTTGTTATTGGCGTTGCATACTTCCTGGGCAAAAAGGAACGTGCCCATGTCAATGAAATCGGGGATGATGTTTCACTGTCTTATGATGTGGATGAAGAGAAAAAGAATCTTGAGCGTCCTAAGCTGTTCGTGTTCAACATTCTATCAATCGTTGTGGCAATTGCGATTCTTATTAAGGGTATCCTGCCGCCGCACATTGTATTCATGCTGGCATTTACTGTAGCGCTTATGGTCAACTATCCATCGGTTAAAGACCAGAGAGAGCGTGTTGACGCACATGCAAAAGCAGCACTTATGATGGCATCGATCCTGTTTGCAGCGGGTACCTTCACGGGCATTCTAAAAGGAACAGGTATGATTACAGCTATGGCAGAGGTTGCAGTAGCAGCTATTCCAGCATCTCTTGGTGCGAGACTGCCGCTTATTACAGGCCTGATTTCCATGCCGGCCAGTCTTCTGTTTGACCCGGATTCATTCTACTTCGGTGTTCTTCCGGTACTGTCATCTACAGCGGGTCAATTTGGCGTAGATGCCCTAAACGTTGGTCGTGCGGCAATACTGGGCCAAATGACAACAGGCTTCCCTGTAAGTCCACTTACAGGTTCCACATTCCTGCTGATTGGTCTTACGGGTGTAGACCTTGGCGACCATCAGAAGAAAACAATACCATTTGCGTTTGCAACAACGGTTGTCATGCTTGTTGTTTGCGTAATCATTGGTGTAATCAGCATTTAAGATTGAGGAGTTTACAATGAAAAAAGTAAGAATTGGAAGTGGCGCGGGCTACTCTGGTGACAGGGTGGAACCGTCAATAGAATTGATTAAAAAGGGCAATCTGGACTACATTTCATATGAGTGTCTTGCAGAAAGAACCATTGCAATTGCACAGCAGAGCAAGCTGGCCGACCCAACAAAGGGGTATGACGGGCTTCTTGAATACCGTATGGAGAGAGCCCTGCCCGTGGCATATGAGAACAAAGTGAAGATAATTACGAATATGGGTGCTGCCAATCCGATTGCAGCGGCTAAATCCGTGCAGAAAATTGCAAATGACCTGGGACTTAAGGGTATGAAAATTGCCGCAGTTACAGGCGATGACGTTTTCGAAAAAATGGATGACCTCAAGGATATTGTCGTATGGGAAACAGGCAAGCCACTGGAAGCCTTGGACGGCGAAGTTGTTTCGGCAAATGCCTACCTGGGTGTAAAGGGTATTTTGGAGGCGCTTGAAAAGGGTGCTGATGTGGTGATCACTGGCCGTGTTTCTGACCCTGCCCTATTCCTAGCACCACTGATTCATGAGTTTGGCTGGGCCATGGATGACTATGAAAAGCTTGGTCGCGGCACGCTTGTAGGTCACCTTCTTGAGTGCGGTGGACAGGTAACGGGCGGCTATTATGCAGATCCGAGTGTGAAGGATGTTCCAGAGCCTTGGAATATCGGCTTCCCCATTGCAGAGGTGGACGTCGAGGGAAATCTGATTCTGACAAAGCTTGAAGACACAGGCGGGGTTTTGACACCAGATACCTGCAAGGAGCAAATGATTTATGAAATTCACGACCCGGCGAATTATATCACGCCGGACTGTGTCGCTGATTTTTCTAAGGTGAGCTTTACCCAGATCGCTAAGGATACAGTTGCTGTAAAAGGCGGCTCCGGCAAAGCGGAGACAGACACATTCAAGGTGAGCGTTGGGTACAAGGACTGCTTCATCGGTGAAGGTGAAATGAGCTATGGTGGACCAAACTGCCTTAAGCGTGCGGAACTTGCCCTTGAAATTGTCAAGCATAGACTGGCCCTTGTCGGTGTTGAATATGATGAAATCAAGTATGACATGATTGGCGTCAATTCTCTATTTCCTGAAGCGGCAGTGGATTACAGCGCTGAACCGAATGAAGTGCGCGTCCGTGTCGCAGCACGTACGAAAACGCGGGGTCAGGCTGTCATGATCGGCAATGAAGTTGAGACACTTTATACCAATGGTCCTGCAGGAGGCGGCGGGGCATCTAAGAAGGTGTCGGAAATCGTATCTGTTGCATCGCTCCTTATTCCAAAGGATAGTGTTCAGGTCAATGTGACTGTTTTGGAGGTGGAGTAATGAAACTTTGGGAAATTGCACATTCAAGAACGGGTGATAAGGGGAATATTTCTAATCTATCCCTCATTCCATACGACAGCGGCAACTATGCGCTCATTAAGGAAAAAATCACAGCCGAGGTTGTCAAAGAACATTTCAAGGGAATCGTAAAGGGCGAGGTTACGCGTTACGAGCTTCCTGAAATTGGTGCTTTCAACTTCGTGATGCAGGCGGCCCTTGGTGGCGGTGTAACAAGATCTCTTGCTCAGGACAAGCACGGCAAGAGTCTCAGTGCGTATCTGCTTGATATAGAAATCTAATCATATTGGCTATGGTTTTAAGAGGCTGTTCCTTGGAACAGCCTCTTTTCTGTGCAAAAAAAAGAGAGCGTATGGTCCTCTAAAGGAATACTTTGAAATGCATGAAAACACTATAATACTTCGAAATTTGAATAGAAGCAGGTCCTGGGGATAAAAGTTGTAAATATTCAGAAATATCAAATTGTGAATTACAAAATTGAAATAATATAGACTTTGTCACATTTGTAAAGAATCTGTAAAAGCAGATAAATCTACTTATTTCAATAAGTATGGCGTTTTGGATAAAAATAAGAACGCGACGTGCTCTTAAAATATTAATTTTAGATACGTATTTTTATTAAAAATGTTACATAATGATTAATTATAATTAAGAACTCCGAAAAGCCTTGAAAATAGTGGGATAGAGGTGCAGGAAAACGATTCGCCAGCGAGTTGCTGTTGCATTTGCAGCCTCCAATCCGTAATATGGATTTCAGCGAGGGAGTCGTCTGTTCGAATTGTTTGAAAATTCGCTGGATTGCGATTCGGTAATTTATTTAGGCAGTTTGATAGACAATAGCTCCGAATGTTAACTGAGTGTTGAACGGGCCCGAAACAACATGATGTGAACTTATATGCTTGAGGAGGAGAGTACAACATGTTTAACAAGAAAATAGCGACAATCCTGTCGATGGTGCTGGTTCTTGCACTTTCTCTTACAGGATGCGGGGGATCCGGTTCTAACACGGCATCAGCTGCAGGCGATGCTTCAGAAGTTAAGGACACGATCATCATTGCACAGGGTGCAGATGCAAAATCTCTGGATCCACATGCTACAAACGACCAACCGTCATCACGTGTTGCAAAGCAGATCTACAGCCGTCTGGTTGAGATGAACGAGGAAATGGAAATCGTTCCTGGTCTTGCTGAGTCATGGACATATGTTGATGATACAACAGTAGAATTCAAGCTGCGTCAAGGCGTTCTATTCCACAATGGAGAAGAGCTGAAAGCGTCTGACGTCAAGTTTACCCTAGATAGAATGATGGCGTCTAAGAAAGTCGCACACATCATTGAAGCTGTAACAGGCGTTGAAGTAATCGACGATTACACTGTACAGGTTATGACAGCAGAGCCATTTGGTCCGCTTCTATCACACCTGAGCCATACAGCAGCATCAATCCTGAATGAAACAGCAGTAACTGAAGCTGGCGACGACTACGGTCAAAGTCCAGTGGGTACTGGCCCATACAAGTTTGTCTCTTGGACTGCAGGTGACAAAATCACACTTGAAAGCTTTGCTGACTACTTTGAAGGTGAAGCAGCAATCAAGAATGTTGTATTTAGAAACATCACTGAAGGTACAAACAGAACAATCGGTCTTGAGACTGGCGAAATCGACGTTGCTTATGACATCGAGCCAATCGACAAGCAACGTGTTGCAGACCATGAGAACCTGCAGCTGGTAGAGTCTCCATCCCTTTCATACGCTTACATAGGTATCAACACAACTAAAGGCCCTCTAGCGGACGTAAACGTTCGTAAGGCCATCAACCTTGCAATTGATGTACCGACAATCATTGACGTTGTTCTTGAAGGCGCAGGCGAAGTTGCAAACGCACCTATCGGACCACGTGTATTCGGTCACAATGCAGATGTTGACGCTTACGGTTACGACGTAGAGGCTTCTAAGGCCCTTCTTGCTGAAGCTGGATACGCTGATGGTTTCGATACGACAATCTGGACAAACGACAACCCAGTTCGTATGCAAATCGCTCAAATCGTACAGGCACAACTTGCTGAAGTTGGCGTTAACGTAACAATCGAGCCGCTTGAGTGGGGTTCATATCTTGAAAGAACGGCAAAAGGCGAGCATGACATGTTCATCCTTGGCTGGACAACTGTAACAGCTGACGCTGACTACGGTCTATATGCACTGTTCCACTCGTCACAGCACGGTGGCGCAGGTAATCGTGACTTCTACACGAACGAAGAAGTTGACCAGCTGCTTGAAGAAGGCCGTATGGCAACAGACCCAGAAGCACGTAAGGCAGCTTACGCTCAGGCACAGGAAATCATCGTTTCTGAAGCGCCAGACGTAATGCTTTACTACGGCACACAAAACATTGGTGCGCAGAAGAACGTTAAGGGCTTCAAGCTGCATCCGGCTGGCCACCACAGCGTTTACAACGTATCTTTCGAATAATCGGACAGTCGGCAATTTGCCGCTAAATGAAAAATCAAGGGCATAAGCCCTGACATAAGACTTTAAATCAAAAGTGAGACCTTAACCGGGTCTCACTTTTGGGGTCTTAGGGCTTGTTAAGTAAAAGTAAAAACTATTACGAGCTGTTCAAAATATTATAAAGCTTGTGTAATGATAAAATTCAGCGTGTTTGCACCGGCAAGGTGCCAAACATATTCCTTTAAAGACTAGAGAGGGAGGAAATCCATGCTAAAGTACATTGGCAGACGTCTTCTTATGCTGATTCCTGTTCTTCTGGGTGTTACATTCATCGTATTTTCGATCATGTACATGACACCAGGTGACCCGGCGCAGCTTATCCTGGGAGAATCCGCACCGCCGGAAGCAGTTGCGGAACTGAGAACTGATATGGGACTGGACGATCCGTTTATCGTTCAGTACGGACGCTTCATCAAAAATGCCGTTCAAGGTGATTTCGGCAAATCGTATACGACTAAAAGAGATGTGTTCAGTGAAATCTTTGCACGTTTCCCTAATACACTTAAGCTTGCAGGCGTGGGTGTGGCACTTGCCATTGCCATTGGTATTCCTGTCGGTATTATTTCTGCGACGCGGCAGTATTCCTTCATTGACAGTGCCAGTATGATTGGTGCCCTGCTCGGGGTTTCCATGCCGAACTTCTGGTTGGGTCTGATGATGATCCTGCTCTTCTCCGTAAATCTGGGCTGGCTGCCATCATCGGGTTCTGAAACGATGAAGCATATTATCCTGCCTGCGATTACGCTGGGAACAGGTTCTGCGGCAATCATTACCCGTATGACACGTTCGTCCATGCTTGAAGTTATCCGTCAGGACTATATCCGTACGGCACGTGCCAAGGGTGTGGCGGAAAAGAAGGTTATCAACAAGCATGCGCTTAAAAATGCACTTATTCCAGTTATCACAGTTGTAGGTCTTCAGTTCGGATACCTTCTTGGCGGTGCAGTTCTGACTGAAACGGTCTTCTCATGGCCTGGTGTCGGTCGTCTGCTCGTTGAGGCGATTCGTCAGAAGGACACACCGACAGTACTTGCATCGGTTGTATTCATGGCAACGACATTCAGCTTTGTAAACCTACTTGTAGACGTTCTATACGCTTATGTAGACCCGCGTATCAAGTCACAGTACCAGTAATCTGAAGCAGAGGAGGAAGCAAACATGAGCAGTGTTTCAAGTGCGGCAAAGCCGGTCGGTCTCGACAAACCAAAGACAAAAGGCAAGAAGAGAAGTCAGTGGGCTGAAGTTTGGAGACGACTTAAGAAGAATAAAATGGCCATGGTTGGCCTTGGTATTATCGGTGTGATCATTTTCTGTGCTCTTTTTGCAGATATTATTGCAGACTATGACACAGTGGTTATAAAACAGAACCTGAAAGCGCGTATGGAAGGACCTTCTGCAGCGCATATCCTAGGTACAGATGAATTTGGACGTGACATTTTTGCACGTATGGTGCACGGTGCGCGTGTATCCCTTCAGGTAGGTCTGATTGCGGTGGGCATCGCCATTGTTCTTGGTGGTTCGCTTGGCGCAGTGGCAGGCTATTATGGAGGCAAGCTTGACAACTTCATCATGCGTCTTATGGACGTGTTCCTTGCAATCCCATCTATCCTGCTTGCGATTGCAATCGTATCGGCTCTTGGGCCGTCTCTTTTCAACCTGATGCTTGCCATAGGCATCTCGTCGGTGCCGTCTTATGCACGTATTGTAAGGGCATCGGTGCTGTCTATCAGAGATCAGGAGTTTATTGAAGCAGCGCGTGCAATCGGCGCGAACGACTTTAGAATCATCACAAAGCATATTATTCCAAATGCTCTGGCTCCAGTAATCGTTCAGGCAACGCTGGGTGTTGCAGGTGCAATCCTTTCAACAGCTGGTCTGTCATTCATCGGCATGGGCATTCAGCCTCCAGCTCCAGAGTGGGGTGCCATGCTGGCAGGCGGAAGACAGTACCTGCGTTATGCAGCGCACATCACTGCTTTCCCTGGTGTCGCAATCATGATTACAATCCTGGCGCTGAACCTGCTTGGCGACGGTCTGCGCGATGCACTCGATCCGCGTCTGAAGTCTTAATGAAAGGAGTACAGACATGTCAAAGCTTTTAAATATAATAGATTTATCCATACACTACTTAACAGAAGACGGTGATGTACGTGCCGTAAATAATATCGACCTTGAGCTGGATGCCGGTGAAACATTGGGTCTGGTTGGTGAAACAGGTGCTGGAAAGACGACGACTGCACTGGGCATTATGCGTCTTGTACCGAACCCTCCAGGTGAGATCACAAGCGGTAAGATTGAGTTTGAAGGCCGTGACCTCATGGAAATTCCAGAGGAAGAGATGCGCATGATCCGCGGAAATAAGATTTCGATGATTTTCCAGGATCCGATGACATCCCTGAATCCGGTTATGACAGTAGGCGAGCAGATTGCCGAGGTTATTGAGATCCACCAGAATATCGGGTCTAAGGAAGCCATGCTCAAATCAGGCGAGATGCTTGAAATGGTAGGCATTCCTGCTGCAAGAGCCAATGACTATCCCCACCAGTTTTCCGGGGGCATGAAGCAGCGTGTGGTTATTGCGATTTCCCTTGCCTGCAACCCGCAGCTTCTGATTGCAGATGAGCCGACAACGGCCCTGGACGTTACAATTCAGGCCCAGGTGCTTGATCTGATGCGTAATCTGAAAAAAGAGTTCAACACAGCCATGATGCTGATTACCCATGACCTTGGGGTTGTTGCAGAAGTCTGTGACAAGGTGGCAATCATGTATGCAGGTGAAATTGTAGAGTACGCGCCAATTCAGCAGCTCTTTGAAAACCCTGCCCATCCATATACACATGGTCTTTTCGGTTCAATTCCAAATCTGGATGACGATGTGAAAAGATTGACACCGATTACGGGTCTTATGCCTGATCCAACAGATCTTCCAACAGGCTGCAGCTTCCATCCGCGTTGTCCGCATGCAAAGCCGATTTGTGCGCAGCAGAGCCCGAAGAGCTCGGTTGTCGATGGTGAGCACCGTGTAAGATGTCTGATGTACGAAGGCCTTGTTGAAAAAGTGACAGTGAACAAATCATCCAAGGAGGTAGGCTAAATGGCAGCTTCAAATGCAATTTTAGAGGTAAAGGGTCTAAAAAAACACTTCAAGACGCCAAAGGGTCTGCTTCATGCTGTTGACGGTGTCAACTTCACGATTGAAAAGGGCAGAACGCTTGGAATCGTAGGAGAGTCTGGCTGCGGAAAGTCAACGACTGGTCGCGCGATTTTAAGACTGCACGAGCCGACAGACGGCGAAATCCTTTTCGAAGGCAAGAATATTGTCGATATGTCAAAGAGTGAAATGCAGAAAATCCGCCGGGAAATGCAGATCATTTTCCAGGATCCTTTCGCATCTCTGAATCCGCGTATGACGGTTTCTGAAATTATCGCTGAACCGCTCCAGATTCATAAGCTGGTAAACGGCAAGGAAGAGCTTGAAGACCGCGTTGCAGAGCTGATGGCTCTGGTTGGCCTGTCTGAGCGTCTTGTGAATGCCTACCCGCATGAGCTGGATGGCGGTCGTCGTCAGCGTATCGGGATTGCACGCGCCCTTGCACTGAATCCAAAGTTCATCGTGTGTGACGAGCCTGTTTCTGCACTGGATGTTTCTATTCAGGCACAGGTACTTAATCTTATGCAGGACCTGCAGGAAGAGCTTGGACTGACATATATGTTCATTACCCATGACCTTTCGGTCGTAAAGCACTTCTCAGATGACATTGGCGTTATGTATCTGGGTCAAATGGTTGAAAAGGCTCCATCGAAGGATCTTTTTGCAGAACCGACACATCCTTATACAAAGGCGCTTTTATCGGCAATTCCTGTACCGAGTCTGACGCATAAGCGTGAACGTGTCATGCTTGAAGGGGAAATCACTTCGCCAATCAATCCTGCACCGGGCTGCCGTTTTGCGGCAAGATGCCCACTTGCAAATGACAAATGCAAGGCAGCTGATCCGGTTCTTCGTGAAGTGAAGCCAAACCACTTTGTGGCCTGCCACATGGTATAAGCTTAAAATGCATAGGCACCTGGACAAGTCCTCATGGATATTTGAAGACCGCGCATGAAAATGCGCGGGGGTATCTGGAAGGGGAATCTGTCCGGGTGTTTTTCTATTTTTGTCTATCGTTCACATTCTGTTCACGTTTAAGAAGCGCAAAATATTCTCAATTTGAGTTATAATGTAATTTGAGTATGAATTGGAGGAAATTATATGAATAGTTATTACACCAGTGCGCTTGTCTTTGCCGTGGTTTTTCTTCTGACAACACCTGTGCTGAATGTGGTATACGGTGTGTTTGAAAAGATAACAAAGCGTTCAAAGACAGACATTGACGATGCACTTCTGGAACTTACAAGAAGGCCGGTACGCTTTTTCATAAAGTGCACCACGCTTCTTATGGCATTTAATATGGTGATCCTTGGCTCTGGAATCAAGCCAGCCCTTTCCGCATCCCTGCGAAACGGATCGGCACATCTGATGAAGTCCGTTTTCATCATCTCCATATGCTGGGTCTTTTCGAGGCTGACATCAAAAATAGATCACCTTATTGCAGAGTTCAAACTCCTGTTTCAGATTGAACTCAATCATCTGGTGGCGCCATTTATATCCAAGATGCTCAATATTTTAGTCTGGGCAATTGGCGCGCTCATGATCGCTTCAGAATTCAACTTTGATGTCACTGGTTTTGTAGCCTCCCTGGGGATTACAGGACTTGCCGTAGCCCTTGCAGGAAAGAGCATGCTGGGCAACCTCTTTGGCGGTTTTGCGATTATAGGAAACAAGACCTTTGATATCGACGACTGGATTGTAGCGGATGGTATTGAAGGGACCGTTGAAAACATCAGCATGTGGGCAACCAAGGTAAGGACCTTTGACAAGGGGCTTGTTACAGTGCCCAATGAACTGCTTGCGTCGACAAAGATTCTGAATTACTCAAGACGGGACCAGCGGCGCGTGAGTTTTCTGCTGGGCGTTACATACGATACACCGCAGCATAAGCTTCAAAAGGTTGTCGATGAGATCAGAAACATGCTGATTGCACATCCTAAGGTTGCTGAGGACCTATTGATTGTCAATTTTGAGAACTTTGGCGATTCGGCCCTTGAAATCAAGGTTTACTATTTCATAAAGAGTCATGCATTTCTTGAATATATGGAAATTCGTGAGGATATCAATATGCGCATTATGGAAATCCTTTCAGAAAACAAGGTGGAAGTTGCGTTTCCAAGCGTTACGGTATATCAGTAATTGAATGGAGGGGAGACTGTGACAGTACTTTATGGCTTGACTGCATTATGCCTATTGTTTTCACTGATAAAAGACGTGGAAAAAACACGGCGTGCGCTTAAACTTGCCTGGAAGAAGTTCAGCAAGGTTCTGCATCCCTTTATGTTGATGCTGATTGGTGTCTCTCTTTCCCTAGCCCTGATTCCTGACGTTTGGATTGAAAGAACCCTTGCGGGGAAACACATTACAGCTGTATTCATCGGGAGCCTGCTGGGTTCAATTGTCATGATGCCGGGATTTGTAGCATTTCCCTTGGCTTCAATTCTGAAAGACAGCGGCGTCGGGTACGGAACCCTGGCAGCCTTTACAACGACCCTCATGATGGTTGGGGTACTGACATTTCCGGTTGAAGAAGCATATATAGGAAGAAAACTGGCTCTCCTGAGAAATCTGGCCGGCTATGGCATTGCCATGCTGACGGCGCTGGCAATTGCAATTGCATATGGGGAGGTGCCCTTCTAATGAAAAAAGGAAGTCGATGGGCGATCTATGCCGGGTTTGTCATGCTTATGGCTGCCGGTGTGCTGTTTGATTTTTCAGTGGGCAAATCGGTGGGACAAAACTTCGTTTCATTTACATTGGAGCTTGCGAAAATCATGCCGCCGGTCTTTATATTGGTAGGACTTTTTGAAGTGTGGGTTCCAAGGGCAGTTATCGAGAAGCACCTTGGAAATGCGAAGAATATCATGGGGTACATTTGGGTGCTCCTGTTGGCTGCAACGACAATTGGCGGACTTTTTGTCGCCTTTCCAGTCGCCCAGAGTCTTGAGTCAAAGGGCGCGTCAAAACCGGTTGTTCTGACCTATTTGACAGCGGCGACAGTGGTCAGGCTGCCTATGACAATTTTTGAAATGACCTTCTTGGGACTGCGCTTTACCGCAGTGCGCTGGGTCTGCTCAATTACGCTGACCCTGGTGAGCAGCGTGCTTCTTGCTAAAACGACACATGACGCCCCGGTCTTTAAAGAAGAGCGTCAGGCTTGAAGCAAAGCGGAGAGGAATATTTATGGAAAAGACAGCTTTAATACTTGAAGGCGGTGGCTTTAGAGGTATGTTTACTTCGGGCGCACTGGACTTTTTTCTAGAAAAGAATATCAAGTTCCCATATGTGATCGGCGTATCTATGGGTGCCTGCAATGGTGCATCCTACGTGTCAAGTCAAATAGGGCGCAGTAAGACGGTCAATGCGGATTTTGTGGATGATAAGCGGTATATGAGCCTGAGACGGCTTCTCCTTAAAGGGGAGCTCTTTGGCATGGACTTTGTTTTCAGGACCATACCAACTGAAATCGTACCCTATGATTTTGAAGCCTATGATAGAGGCGGACAGCATTTCACAGTGGTCGTCACGGACATTGAGTCCGGCCGTCCAGTCTATCTTGAAAACAGCAGGGGAAGAGATCTGATGGATGCCCTCCAGGCATCGGCGAGCCTGCCCTTCATTTCAAAGCCAGTGTCTATTGACGGACGGCTCTGTCTTGACGGTGGGATTTCAGATTCCATTCCCATTGAGCGCGCGCGTCTTGACGGATACGACAAGTTCGTAATTATTCTCACCCAGCCTAGGGCATATGAGAAGCAGCCCTCCTCGGCGAACAAGATTACAAAGTATTGGTATAGAAAATATCCCCACCTTGAAAGATTGCTTCGTGAAAGACACGAAAATTATAACCGAGCGCGTGCAAGGATCTTTGAGCTTGAAAAAGAAGGTAAGGCCTTTGTAATCGAACCCCAGGAGACTATTCCTGCAAGGCGGATTGAGCGCGACAGGGCGGTTCTATACAAATCGTATGATATGGGTTATGTGGAGGCTGAAAAACAGGCTGCCAGACTGGCAGAATTCTTGAGGTGATCTAGGTGTTTTCCTTATTATTGGCGACGGTGTGCAGTGCGTCCATAGCTCTTTTTTTCAAATTTTCAGAAGGGCGCAAGCTCAACCGCTATGCGGTGACCAGTGTGAATTATGTGACTGCAATAGTCGTTTCAGCCCTGATGGCTGGCGCGCTTGGCAGCCCTTTTACAGCGTGGCGGGCAGGTGCCCTGGTGGGTGTTCCAGCAGGCGTCTGCTTCTTTCTGTCCTTCTTGTATTATCAGCTAAGTGTGCGGGACAGCGGCGCAGGGCTTGCCGGCATGTTCGGCAAACTGGGCATCCTGCTGCCCATGCTTCTATCCCTGGTGCTTTGGCGTGAGTTTCCAAACCTGGTCCAGACAGCGGGAATAGTCCTTGCAGTGGGCGCAATCGGCATAGTCAGTGCCGGTCGCCGCATGGGGGAAAATTCATTTCATGCAGCCCTTCTGCTGCTCTTTCTTTTCGGAGGTCTTGCAGAGTTTTCAAACAAGCTGTTTCAGAAATATGGCATTTCAGACCAGAAGGCCTATTTTCTAATGATTGTTTTTTCTGTTGCATTTCTGGTCAGTCTTACAATGACCATCAGGGAAGGCAAACTGCCTACACGGGCAGATATTATGACTGGAATCTGCGTTGGGGTTCCCAACATGTTTTCATCATTTTTCCTCATACGGGCCCTGGACTTCCTGCCGACAGCGGTGGTTTTCCCCGTTTACAGCGCCGGTTCAATGGCGCTTATTCTCATACTCAGCAGGCTTCTTTATAAGGAAGCGCTCAGTGCTAAGCATTATGGCGCGATCATGATGACCATGATTGCCCTTGTGATGATCAATTGGGGTTAAGGGATAAGAAGTAATAGAAAAAGAGCCTCTGCCGACGTCGGACGTCGATAGAGGCTCTTTTTAGTGTCTTTAGTAAAGAATTATGCAACTTTCTTAACAGCAGGTGCTTTTTTGAAAATGCCGAAAGGCTTTCCAAGTGGAAGGAATTGTCTTCCGAAAGTTGCATTCAGTACGTTTGCAGCTGAACCGTAGAAACCTACCATAGCGATAGTGAATTCACTGTATGCCGCAAGTTCGTGACCGAAGTGGCTGCCAGCAAGTGTGCTCATGCTCAGGCCTAGGAATAGAAAATCGATAAGTACGAAAATGATGAATAGCACTTTGTTTGTTTCCATTGATCCGATTGTCATGTAGACAGAGAAGATCAGGTAACCTACAAATGCAAAGCCGAGCTGCTTTGGATCTGCAGCAGCTGCCATGGATTCACCGAATACCCCGTGTTGGATCATCCAAGTCATAGCAACAGATAGCCAGAAGAATGCGTAACCGCCGAAAGCAGTTGCGCCAAAAACATTACCTTTTTGTGCATCTTTAAGACAAGCGAAAAGCTGTGCAAATGCACCCAGGAAAATTGCCCAAGGAATAATGAATGAAGTTCCTGATGTCAGGCCAAGTTTTTGACTTGAAGCTACGAGCGTAACCATTGCAAGACCGAATAGGCCTAGTGCAGAAGGGTCAGCTGTATAAATTTTTGTTTCATTTGTGTTCATGTTGGTCCTCCCTAATTTGGTATTCACACCACCGTATCTTATTCCATCCCAACTTAAAAGTCAATGACAATTTACGTAAATATTTTGGACACCCTTGCTATTAAAGCGTTACAGAATTCACAAATATTCTTTTGGAGATTTGTGGAGGTTTATCTTTAACTCCGAGCGAATTTTTTATAAAATGGACATATACTGGAAATGGGTATGGAGGCCTAGAATGAGTCCGTCGAGAAGGCAGGAAGAAATTGAACCTAATCAAATGACCGATATTCAAGGAAGTGTGGACCAAAGGAAGATGGCCGTATATCAGAAAACGGTCGAATATATGGAAGAACTGGGTCAGCTGGGCTATGTCGCCTATGATTATGAAACGGACCAAATTCAGTTTTCGGAAGGTGCGAAGCAGATATTTGGAATCGAGTTCAGTGAGCATACCAACTGGCGCAAAGGTCTTCCTGAAAGTCTTGATCTGGATACCAGGCGCATGATACACCGACTGGTTGCCCAGGCGAGAAGGAATGGATCCTTTGAGAAGACAGACATAGAAAAACGGTGCGAGGACGGTACGCTGAAAATGCTGCGCGTTCTTTTTGGCATGGTTGAAGAAAGTCTGATAGTCTGCATTGTTCAGGACATGAGCGAATGGAACAGAAGAGAACTTGAAATACGCAACCAGCTCCAGCTCACACAGGACATTATCGATGCGATTCCCCTTCCGATGTTCATGAAAGATCTTCAGGGGACATATGAAATATGCAATGACGCACTGCTGAAGCTTTTAAAATACGATCGGGACTGCTTCATGGGCCTAGCCGAATGTGATGAGGAAAATCCTCTGAACGCAGAAAACTATACCTTGTACGAACAACTGCTTATAAAAAGTGGCGGTGTGATTACATATGAAATGTCTGTCGAGCGTGCTGACAGTGAAGAACGCCAGTGCGTAATGACAAAATCCCTAGTCAGCAATTCGGAAAATCATCCGGTTGGTATTGTTGGCACCTTGCGGGATATTACTGAAGATAAGCGGGATATTGAGCATATAGAAAAACTGCTGGGGCTCAAGGACGCCATGATGGAAATTACGCATGCCATCATGGACAACAGAAGCGAAGCAGAGCTTTTTGACCTGATTTTGGACAAGGGGCTTGATACCATAGAGAGTGCCGATCATGGGACGATTCTCATGAAGGATGGCGATGGACTCTTCCGGCCGGTTGCTTGGCGCGGCTATACGCATGACGCGATGGCGGATTTTGAACTGAGTCTCAAGCAGTCCTTTGTCTGGCGTGCGACCCAGGGGTCTATGAACCACTCCGTAAGAATCAATGATCTGTCGGCGTATCTGGTTGAAGATGTGCCAGATCTGGCAACGTCTGAACTGGAAAACCCAATCAATGCCAGCCTCTGCTCACCGATTCTTGTCGATGGCGAGATTATAGGTCTAATGAACCTGGACTCAACACGGGACAATGCTTTTGACGAATCTGACCTGACCCTGTCCGAGTACATGCGTGAACAGCTTGAAATTGCACTGACAAAGCGAAAGCTTTATGACAGGGTCATCTATCTTTCGCGGCATGATGAGCTCACAGGTGTATATAACCGACGCTACTTCGAGGAAATTGCGGAGCAGATGCTTAAGCGCGCAAAACGCTATAAGGAAAGCTTCTGCATTGTCGTATTTGATCTCGATGGTCTTAAAAGAATTAATGATACCTATGGACACCAGTGTGGGGATGAAGTTATCAAGCGGTTTGCGGCGACCATGAGTCGAACCGTGCGTGAAACAGACCTCCTTGCCAGATACGGTGGAGATGAATTCATAGGCTTATTTGACAACAGCGATGCCGACAGGCTTCGGGAACGACTGCTTGGAATAGCAAAGCAGCTTAGAGAGAGTCCTGTGTCATTTGGAGACCACCAAATTGTAAGCAGCTTTAGCTTCGGGATAGCGGTATATCCAAGTCATGGGGACTCCTACAATAAACTTGTCAGTGTGGCAGACAAGAGAATGTATGCCTTTAAAAATACGGCCATGCAAAATAGTTTAAGTACAAAAGCTTCTTTTTGAATGATTATTCGAAAAGAAGTTTTTTTATGGGCTGGCTGCATGCAGTTGACAAAAAAATGGTGGGGGTGTATTCTGGTTGTGACCATAAAATAAAAACGGTCACAGAAAGGAGTGATTGAATGCCAAAGGGATTTACTGAAGATGAACGCCTGCAGATTCACGAGGATCTGATAGACAAGGGCATGGCGCTTTTCTCTGAGTTGGGCTTCAAGAAAACCAGTGTTTCCAGGCTGACGCAAGCTGTTGGAATTGCAAAAGGCTCCTTCTATCTCTTCTATGAGACAAAGGAAGAGCTTTTCATGGACATACTCGAAAAGGTGGAGGCGGGAATTCATGATGAAATCCTCCACGAAATCACGACCAGCAGTCAATCGGCTCCGGCGCTCCTCAAAAATATATTTAAAATCCAGCTCAAGGGCATTGTTGAGAATCCGATTATTCGAATGACCCTTGAAGAAAATCTGCTCCCGCAGATATGGAGTAAGCTTCCAAAGCAGAGACAACAGGAGAATATTGAGAAGGATACCCTTTTTCTCAAGCGCTTTCTGGAGGCCAGACCAGAGGCACAGGTTATGTTCAGGTATAGTCCAGAGATGCTGGCAGGCATATTCCGTTCCATGGTTTTTGTCGTTCTCTATAAGGCAGAGGTCGGGGCTTCAGTATATGAAGAGGTCCTTGAGTTTATCGTCGATGCCAGTGTGGACAAGCTGTTTGACGAGCAGTCAAAATAGGACTCAATTTAAGCCACAGGGGAAGTTTATAAAGCGGGCCATAGGGCCTTCTTTTACACCTATGTATGACCAAAAATTGAAAATGGTCACAAGTCTAAAAGACCGTAACTGCGATTTAATCGAAACTTGAAAGCTTGTTTTTAAAGCTTACAGGCGGCGGGTAAAGTGAAGGTATGACAGGGAAGGAGTGGTGTTTTGAAAGCCATTGATATATCCAACATGACAAAGTACTATGGGGCTGTAAAGGGCATTGAAGATCTTTCGATTTCAGTGGATGAAGGGGATTTTTTCGGGTTTATCGGTCCCAATGGGGCCGGAAAATCGACGACCATCCGAACCTTGCTTGGACTGATTCACGCTGACAGCGGTAGCGCCAGTGTGTTTGGAATGGACTACAAACGCCAAAGACAAGAAATTTTGAGTCAGGTGGGCTATTTGCCGGGGGAAGTCAACCTGTATGAGAATTTGACAGGCGCCGAGCTCCTAAAGTATAGTGCCGGATTTTACGGCGCCTATGACAAAGACCGAATGCAGATGCTTTCAAACTGGTTTGAGTTCGACTTGCGCAAAAATATAGAAAGCCTTTCTCTGGGAAACCGAAAAAAACTTGGGATCATGCTGGCGCTGATCCACCGGCCCAAGCTCCTGATTATGGACGAGCCTACCGGTGGACTTGATCCGCTCATGCAGGCCAGATTCTTTGAACTCCTCAAGGAAGAACAGAAGCAGGGAACCACCATTTTCTTCTCCTCCCATACCCTGAGTGAAGTGCAGCGCTACTGTGAGTCCGTGGCAGTCATTAGAGACGGCGGTATTCTTGAGACCACTTCGGTTTCAGACCTGAGACGGAAGCAGCTTAAACGTGTCCGCTTTGAGTATCTGGCAAGTGCAGGCAATAGAGGCGCACAGGCCGAGCAAGCCATGCGGGCGCACCTGAATTTGGCTGGGATTTTCAACCTGGTTAAGGAAAGAGAGACCAGGTATGCTTTTGATTTCGACGGTGATTTTCAAGCGCTTTTTTCTCTGCTTTCGCAGATGGATATCACTGACTTTCTCATGGAAGAACCTACGCTTGAAGAAATTTTCATGCATTATTATACGCCAACATCCGAAACCGGGGAGGTGAAATCATGAACTGGAGAATATATGCAATGTCCATGCGACAGAACCGCAAGGGATATGCCATCTGGATGGTTGTCATTGCAGCGCTTGTGGTCCTAGGCATGGCATTTTACCCACCTATTTCGGAGAGTATTGGCCAGATGACCACCCTGTTTGAAAATCCTATGATGAAGAGCCTGATTGGCCTTTTTATGGTGGGACCTGAAGCCCTGGGATCATTAACTGGCTTCTATATCACCTATGCCTCCATCTATGTGATCCTGATGGGGGGGATATTTGCCGCGCTTTCGGCAGTAGGCGATGTCGCAGGCGAGTTTCGGGACCACACCGCTGAGTTCATCTTCACAAAACCGGTAAAGCGCAGCACGATTCTGATATCTAAATGGCTGGCGATTGAAACACGGATTTTCATTCTCTGCATTGTTCTTTGCATAACCACGCTTTTCAGCTTTATGCTTTTTTCAAAAACAGCGCCTTATGAATATTACGCGGAAGAAGACGCCCTTGAAACCGTGAGCAATGCCGTGCAGCAGCGTCCGCAAGTCCTGTCGGAAGTCTTTGAGCTGAACGCGGATTTCTTTGAAGGCTGGGTCATGGTACAGGTAGAGACGCAGCTTGCGGAAAATATGGCGGCGGTTGAGGAAATAGACCTGTCACCAGATGAAATGCGGGCCATGCTGGAAGCAGTACTCCAAGACTCTGACGCATATTTTGAAGAAGTTTTGAAAAATCCCGACCAGCTTATGGACCAGTTTGGCATTGCACCGGCGGGGCGGGAGGCCTTTCTAAAGAGTATTGAGAAGGAGCGAATTTCCTATGATGCCATGATGAAGCGATACGAAAATGATCCTGGCTTTCATCTGGAAATGTTTCTATCCGCACCTGACTATTTTTTAAAGAAAATCAGGACCGGGGATAGGCTCAAGGTCATGCAGGGTGCCTACCCAGAGGCGACCGATGCACTTGCCATGCTGATTGCACCCTACTCAGCCAGACGGATAGCCCTCCTGCATTTCTACATGTTTCTCTTCATGAGTGTGATGAATTCACTGGGCATCTTTCTATCGACAATTATGCGCAGACCCAAAGGGGTTATGGCGACGACGATGGGGCTTGTTCTGGCGCTCTATTTCTTCAGCACGGTTTCGCGCATATCAACGGAAACCGCTAAGTTTGCGTCCATCAGCCCCTTTGGCTTGATCGACCAGAACATCACAGGAGCGATTTACCAACTGAGTCCACTGAATGTGATTCTGCTGATTGCAGAGGCCGTCATCTTATTAGGTGTATCCATAAATATTTTAAATACTAGAAATATTTAGAAGACCACTTTCAAACGGGATTCTGCTATACTAAAAGCAATCAGTTTTTAAGAGGTGAGGATATGCTAGGAGCACTTGTAAACGGCGTAGCCATTCTCATAGGATCATTAGTGGGATTGATGCTGGGCCACGGTATAAAGGAGAACACGAAAGAAACCATCCTGCAGGGGATGAGTCTGGCTGTTATTGCAATCGGACTCTCAGGCGCCATGGAGGCGGCGAATTTCCTTGTGGTCATCGGTGCGGTGGCCATTGGTGGCTGGCTGGGTGAACTTATTGACCTGGACGGCTGGCTGGAAAGGCTGGGACATAAGCTCGAAGAAAAGTTCAGGAGTAAGGAAGGCGGTGTCGCAAAGGGATTTGTGACGGGAACCGTGGTTTACTGCAGTGGTGCCATGGCGATTGTGGGTGCCATGGAGAGCGGCTTGTCGGCGAATCATCAGACTCTCTTTACCAAGTCTGTCATAGATGGTATCGTCTCAATCATCTTTACATCGACATTTGGAATCGGGGTCGCATTTTCGGCAATTCCCGTATTTCTCTATGAAGGGGCAATTGCCCTGATTTCAGTCTTTGTAAAGGATTTTCTGACAGAGCTTATGATTGCAGACATCTCGGCAGTCGGTGGACTGCTCATTCTTGCAATCGGACTCAATATCATGGGGGTTGTCAAGATAAGGGTGGCCAATTTGCTGCCGGCTGTGTTTTTGCCAATCGCGATCTATTCGGTAATGGGACTGTTTTAGAGAAGAAATCAGAAGAGAAACCAAAAAAGAAACCAGAAAAGAAAAAGAGCGCTTCGAAGTGGAATTTCACAATTCACTTTGAAGCGCTTTCATCTTTTTTGGTCTTGTCTCTTAACGCTGATCTTGCTTTTCTTATCTTACTTTATTATAGAACAAACCGGTTGGTTGAAGCAGAAAGTGTTTCAACTAGCTCGTTCAGACGATGCATTGAGGAGACAATTTCCTGAATTGAAGCGGTCATTTCCTCTACAGAAGCACTGACTTCTTCAGTTGCAGCAGCGGACTGCTGAGCTACGACACTGACATTTTCTATCGATTCAAGCACTTGGTCCTTGGAGCCGGCAACGGCATGCATGTCGCCATGCAGGCTTTCAACTTGAGTGGAAACCTGATTGGAAGCATGACCCACCTCGTTGAGCAGCGCAGTTGTTTCACCAAGGTTTGAAGCTGTTTTCTGGTTGACATCCTGAGATGCCAGCATGGCCTCCTCTGCCCTTTGGATTAGGTCTGCAATTTCCGCCATTCGTTCACGAATTTCCTCGGTTGCCTCGTTAGACTGGCCGGCAAGCTTGCGAACCTCATCGGCTACGACAGCGAAGCCACGGCCATGTTCCCCAGCGCGTGCAGCTTCAATACTTGCATTCAGTGCAAGCAGGCTCGTCTGTTCAGAGATACTCTGGATGGTTCCGATAATCGTATTGATGAATGTGGATTTCTCTGAAAGCTCAGAGACTACGTCGACACTTCTTTGCGTCAGCTGCATGTTGTCATCAAAGAGGTCGGAAAAAGCGCCAATGGCATCTTGGCCTTCCGCATTTTGTGCAGACATTTTTTCAGTGAGTGCCACGGACTGCTGGAGCTTGCTGTTGATGCGCTCAATAAGAGCCGCCAGGTCTGAAGTGACATCGGAGCTTCTTGAAGTCTCCTGGGCCTGGTTGGTTGCGCCTTCTGCGACGGCGTTGATTGTTTGGGCAATGTCCTCGCTCGTATGTCCCATCTGTTCTGATAGGGAGAGAATGGTTCCTGAAGCGTTTCGTGCATGTCCGGTAAGGGACTGGATTTCAACCAGAATGGACTTTGTACTTTCCTGCATGGCATTGAAGCCTTGGGCAAGCTGTCCAAATTCATCCTTACGGTTCTTCAACTTGTCGGGAATAGCCCCTGTCAAGTTACCCTCAGCCAGTGTTGCTGTTTGTTTTGACAAGGCGAGAAGCGGTGTGGTGATCCATTTTGTGAGAATATAGGCTGTTGCAAAGCCAAGAACTGCAAAGATGCCGAGCAGTGTCAGCATGGTTGTCCGCTGCTTGGTGAGCCCTTCAAAGGCCTCTGAATGTGGTGTTTGAACGACGACGCCCCATCGTACGCTCGGTATGTATGTATAGGCTGCCATCTTACGGTCGCCTTCGTAATCGTACAGGGAAATGCCGGATTTTCCAAGAATGGCTTCCTGAACCGGTTCAAGGTCTGAAACGTCGGTAAGGCTGGTAATCAGCTCTCTATCAGGATGGGCAATGAGCTTGCCGCTGGACTCCACGATGAAGCCGTATCCCGTCTTGCCTGTTTGCACGGCTGAGGAAAGGACACTCAGCTCTGACAGGTCAATGGACGCGCCGACTACGCCGACAGTCTTTCCACCGTCTTTGACAGGTGCTGCAATAACAACAATCGGCATGTTGGTTGTTCCCGATATGAGAATATCAGAAAAATAGGGCTCGCCAGCCAGTGCCTTTTGGAAATAGTCCCGGTCCGACCGGTCGGCAAGGGTACCCGAAGTTTTGTAAATCTGCATACCTGTGGTGTCCATGACATAGATCTGAGAAATCATCGGCATGTTTTCTACGGTACTGAGCAGAACATCAGACATGGCGTCTGGATTCATGCTCTGAAGAGCCTTGGTTTCAGCCAGTGTAACCACGGTATCCTGTATATCGGTTGTTAGTGTTGTGAGTTGTCGTCCGAGTGAGTTCACGAGCTGCATGTTTTGATTGAAAACATTTTCGCGCATGTAGGTGGTATTGTTTCGGATGTTTAGAATGTTGGAGACGAGTAGCGGCACGAGAATTGCCGCGACCAAAAGAACCGTCAGCTTAAATTTCAAGCTTTGTGTTGCCCGCATATTTTATTTCCCCCTTTTACTTGTGTGCCTTTCATGCGTCACGAGTCGAAATTGAGGGATGCGCAAAAGGGCATTTTACGCGGTCAAGATCGGATGGTGAAAGAACGTATAATTTATCAACATTTTTATTATAACGTGGAAAAATTTGGTCCACAAGTAATAAATGTAATATTTATGCATGGGTCTTAAGTGCTGCTGGTATGTATTTGCAGTACATTCTTACCAAAGAGAAAAGCCACTGGCTTGTACCAGTGGCTTCACAGAGATAGGGCCGTATGCATAGTATTAGAAAAGTTTACGAAGGGACTGGGGTGCTGCGGAATTGCGAAGGCGGAAAACTAGTCCGTATCCAGGGTTTTGCTGTAGGATTTCTCAAGGCCTTTAAGTGTTATAGGCAGTTTTGCGCCGCAGAGCAGCCAGCTGGCAATCAGGGCGGTTAGCGGTGCGACCAGTATGAGGTTCACACTCCCGATCAGGGTGCGCATGATTTCCGAGGCTACAATTTTAAGATTGATGACACGCGTGAAATGGGCATCCTTTGTCATAAAGAGCATGAGCAGTGTGATGAAGCCACCGGAATAGGCCAGGAGCAAGGTGGTGGACATGGTGCCAATGACATGTCTGCCTATACGGATGCCGGACTGAAGGAGTTCAAGCATGGAAATGTCCGGTTTCTTTGCCTTGATTTCTTCCATGGAGGCGGCCACATCCATGGCGATGTCCATGGTTGCACCGCTTGCGCCAAGGAGAACCGCACCGTAGAAGATTTCCCGCATGTTCAGGGAGATGTTTCCACTGAAGAGGAGGGTTTCTGCGAAGGGTAGGGTCATACCGTTAATTTTTAGCCCATTTCCGTATATGAGTGTGAGGACCAGGGTGAAGCCAAGTCCGAAAACCGTCCCGAGAAAAGCGCTGAAGCCTTTCTTGGTAAAGCCTGCAACGCTGAAAATGATCACTGCTGAAAGAAGAATGATGACCCAGGAAGTAAGCAGGAGGGGGTCTTTTCCGTCGAGCAGTCCTGCGATAAGGACCTTCCATATCACAAGCACACTGATTATAAATGAGATGAGCGCTCTGAATCCGATTATGCCTGCATATCCTATGAGAAGAACAACGAAGACAAGGCCCATGGATAGGAGCCAGGTGCTGCGGTTGTGTTCAAGAATTTTTGCGTTGACTATTTTGTCGTCTGAGAGCTTAACGCCAAGAATCACCTTGTCACCCGGTGCGCATGGCGTGTCGATATCCGCTTTTCCAAGCAGATGGTTGTTCAAGTCAATTTCCTGGTCTGTCCAGGGGTCTGTCGTGACGCGTACCTTGACCAGCTGGGGTCCGTAAGGGATGACCCCTGTATGGATTAAGCCACTGTCATCGGTGGAGATGACAGTGGCACTTAGTTCAGTGATATCAGAATCCCATGTCGCTGAAGCTGGTAGGTGCAGGTAAGCGGCAATGTAACAGAGTCCGAGGACAATAAGTCCAATTACTGTCCTTCGTTTCATACTGCCTCCATATCTACTGCGTGAGTTCAACGTTCAGCTGATCCGCCATGATTTGTGCGATTTCAGTGTTGTCCAGGTAGCCTGAAAAGCTGTTGGCACCTGCGCCGATTGCACTGAATGGGATGATTGTTCCGGAGTGTGCGAATGTTGTCCATTCCACGCCGGCACGTTCTGAAAGAATATGTGCAACAACAGGCGCGTATGGCTGAAGTGTATTGTAGCCGTATAGGTCTTCGCTGCCTTCTATGCCGTCATCGACCATGTCGAGGGCTTCGTTAATTTTTGCAATCTCACTTGAGGTCATTTGTGTCAGGCCGTAGTCAGAGACCATTCTTGTAAGGAAGGAAGATCTGCTGTCTCCAGCATTGTAGGAGTAAGCGAGTTTGTCTTCTATGGAAGCCTTGGTTTTATCTACTTCTTCAAGGTTCATGAAATACTGCATGCCGAACCCGAGGCCAAGTCCACCAGTTTCGTGGTCGCCAGCGACCATGATCAGAGTCTCCTGTGGGTGGGAAAGGTAGAAGTCGTAGGCTTCTTCGATAGCAGCGTCAAATGCCAGGGTGTCGTAAATAGAGCCTGCGATGTCATTTGCATGGCCAGCATGGTCAATACGTCCGCCTTCAACAACCATGAGGAAGCTGTCATTTTTGGAAAGGGCCTCAATGCCTTTTTCAGTGATTTGGGCGATTGAAGGTGTCGTTTCATTTTGCATTCTGTCAATTTCGTATGGCAGGTGGGAATAAGTAAATGCTGCGAAAACCTTGTCGCCAGCTTGAGGTTCATATGACAGGAAATCATCAGTTGAAGCTTCTGTGATAAATGTCTTGTAGCCTTGGTCAGCGAACATATCGACCACGTCTACAGCGTCAGTTCTTTTGGATTTTCCAATTGAGCTGTCTTTTCCGAGGAAATGTCTGTAGCCGCCGCCAGCAAAGAAGTCCACGCCGCTGTCGGAAAAATCAAGAGCGATTTCATTCTCTGCATTTCTATCTGGATTGTGTGACGCAAAGGATGCTGGTGTAGCATGTGTCAGGCGTGTTGTTGAGATGATGCCAGTTGACATGCCTTTTTCCTCAGCCAGCTCTACAAGTGTCTTGATATTTGAGCCATCAGGAAGCTGGGCAATCATGCCGTTGTTTGTCTTGTGACCTGTCGCCAGAGCAGTACCTGCAGCCGCGGAGTCGGTAATGAGTGTGTCTGCAGAGTAGGTCGTGTTCATGCCCATGACAGGAAATTCATTCATAACCAGTGTTGCCGTAAGGTCGTTTTCCAAATGTTGAAGATAGAATTCAGCCGATTGGCGTTGGGCGGAACCCAGACCATCTCCGATGAAGTAAAACACGTACTTTGGGGCTGTTGATTCTGAAGCTACAGCACTGTCAGCGGCGAAAGAGCCTGCACCGGAGAACAGAAGACAGGCAGCCAGCCCTGTTGCGAAAGTTCTTCTAAGATGCTTTGTAAATGATTTTTTGAATACCATGAAATCCTCCTAATTTGATTTTGTCTCTTGAGTCCATGGTTAGTGTATTTCTTTAATGTTAAAAGAGGCGATGAAGGGTGTTAAGACTATGTTAAGGCCTGTTAAGATTAGAAAAACCTACCAAATACATAAGATTTACAATTAGTTGAGAATCACATCGGATAAGTGTGGATTTTCACTATGAAAAAGGGGTAAAATAATGAGTGAATATGACACATGTATGGGAAGTGGGAATAGCGATGATAGATTTTCAAAGAATAGATGATACCATAAAAACGGACGTGAAGGCCTTCATAAGGAAACATTGGGGTTCTGAGCTGATGATAAGTCGTGGAAGAATACACGTGGTTGCGGATCTTGACGGATTTGTCATAACCGACAGCGGTGAAATCATTGGGCTCATTACATTCAGCATAACCTCTGGAGAATGTGAAATCGTAAGCCTTGACAGCATTAAGGAGAACCAGGGCATAGGGTCCATGCTCCTCAATTTGGTCAGTGAGGTCGCTACAAAGCAGAAGTGCAGGCGTATCTGGCTTTATACGACAAATGACAACACGGGTGCCCTGCGTTTTTATCAGAAGCGCGGGTTTGACATCTGCAATTTCTATCACAATTCAGTGGATTTTGCACGCCAGGTCAAACAGGAGATTCCCAAATACGGGCATCACGGCATTGAAATCAAGCATGAATTTGAACTTGAGCGGCTAATTTAGTCGAAAACAGCGGGCCTCATTTATCAAGACGGTAAATGGGGCCGACCGTTTTGTGGAACCACGGGAACGGGGGCCAAGGGATGTACATTGGGACAGGATATGCTAAAATTAGAATCTATGATGCCTACTCAAAGAAAGACAGACGACAGATTGTGAACAGTCTTGTCACACGTCTGAGAAACAAGTACAACGTATCGGTCTCAATCCTCGATGATGGAGAAGTCTGGAACATTGCAGAAATTGGCATGGCAGCCGTGTCTGCATCGACACAGATCATTCGGGCGCAGTTCGATCAGATTGAAGACATCCTCTATGAGGATTTTCGTTTCGAGGTGCTTGAGCTTGACACCGATTTACAGTAGGCAGGTAAGGAGAATAAATATGGTATATGAATTTAACATTCGCACATTTGAAAAGGAAGAATTCATAGACATTACACCATATGTCTATAGGGCCATAGAGGCAAGTGGTGTGGAAAGCGGAATGTGTCATGTATTCGTGCCACATACGACCGCAGGTCTTACAATTAACGAAAATGCCGATCCGGATGTTGTAGAGGACATTCTGGGGGAACTTGAAGTGCTTGCACCCCAGCACGACGCTTATGCCCATGCGGAGGGCAACTCTGCCGCGCATATTAAGAGCAGCCTGATGGGGGTCTCACTGCCTGTAATCATTCATGATGCGGACCTGCTCCTTGGAAGATGGCAGGGCATCTATCTGACTGAATTTGACGGCCCAAGGACCCGAACGGTTCTGGTGAAGATCATGCCTGATCCATATCCACCTCAGCATATGGTTGTAGATGACATAGAAAGACAGGAGGAGGGTCAAGATGGAACAGAATAAAGTAAGAAGACTGGTACTGATGGGGATGTTTGTGGCCCTGTCGTTTGTAGGCTCGAACATAAAAATTTTCAGCTCCATTGCATTTGACTCTTTCCCGGCCTATCTTGCGGGACTGCTTATGGGCGGATTGCCTGGCGGCATCGTGGGCTTTATTGGACACCTGATGACTTCTGGGCTGAGTGGATTTCCTTTTGGACTGCCCATACACCTTGCGATCGCAGTGATGATGTTCGCAGCGGTATTCATTATGAAATGGCTAGCTGACAAGACCCATATTATTGTAGGCGTCATTGTGGCAATTCTAGTGAACGGGGTTGTCATGCCCTGCACACTGGTCATCATGCCTGGATTTACCTGGCCCCTGGCGCTTGCATTCATGCCAATGCTGGTCATGGTAAGTGCGGCGAATGTTCTTCTGGCTGCGGCTGTGCATGTGATTCTGATGAAATCGGGTGCGGTTAGCGAGATGGAAAATGCTGATTTATAGGGATTGTGTGCTAATTGAACACGTGCCTGGAACCATATGGGTAACTGCCTGCGACTCCTGCGGAAGTATCGGAGAAAAAAGCGCGGATGCTTTTCAGGTGCCTTCTGAGGTTGTAGGGTTTATCACAGCACGCGTTGCCATACTGGAAGTTCTTGCAATGGGTGCCCAAGTGATCAGTGCGGCCGTTCCCATTGCCAATGAGTCGGATCCCACAGCTGACAAGCTCCTGAGAGGTGTTCGAAAATGTTTTGAGAGCTTTGGACTGGATATTCCCATGATCATAAGCACTGAGAAGAACATGCCCACACAGATGACGGCAATGGGGATTGCTGTAAATGGCGTAGCGACACATGTGCGGGCAGGCGGATACGAGACCGGTGACAAGATTTACGTGATTGGAAGACCGTCGGTGGGACAGGAAGTCATCACCTTTGAAAAGGAACTGGTAGATGCAGAGAGTGTTTACAGGATGCTTTCCCTCGATACTGTAAGAGAGGTCCTGCCAGTGGGCTCAAGGGGGATTTTGGCTGAACTGGAAGACATGATGGTGGCCTGGTCGGCGGAGTACAGGATTCAGGAAGGCCATGGCATCGATCTTGAGAAGTCCTGTGGCCCTGCCAGTGTGGCCATTGTCATTGCGCAAAAGGATTTGAGTCTCGAACTGGATATTCCAGTTGTTTGTATAGGAAGTATCTGTGGTTTTTCCAGTTTGTAAGGACTATAGATTTGAAACCGTACAAAAAGGGTACAATTAAATATAGAATTTTCTGCGCAATGTTATGAAATTCTATCAAAATGCTCAAGTTTACTCGGCATATACCGATAAATGATGTATAATTATAAAAATCGAATATTGTCGAATAGAGGCGCAGCGTATCCAAGGTAAAGGTGGGATGACCATGACTGCAAACCTGAAAGACAAGAGAATGGATGGCCGTCTGGCTAATCACAGTGAACTCAATGAAATGTTCTATTTTATTGAGCGTTATGCGGACTTTGCACCACCTATAGAAATTGATTTGACGGATGTCTTTGACAAGATCATTTATGTCAGGGCAGCGAATGAGATGAAAATTGGTGAGTTTATTGGTGTTGATATTAGGATAAGTAGGGTGATATACAGTGTTGTAGGTCGGGTTGAATCAATCGAAACCGCTGAAAAGGGCTATTGGGTGACACTGTTTGTCGATTATGTTCCAAATGGAATGCTGCTTGAACTGGAAGAAGTCATGAAAAAGAGTATATAAGAAGTACAAACTCCTGTCAGAAGATTATTGGCAGGAGTTTTTATGTTTTTAGCAAAATATAGAAAATTTGATGTGGGAAATTTACGCAGTAATGATAAAATAGACATAAAAGCGTATATTTTGCATTAGTCGGGTATTATAAAAAGGAATCCATGTTGATCATACAGAATAATCATGATATCTGGATTTTTACATAAAGGCAGGTGAGTTTAGTGAAATATGTGGAAATTGATAAGGTTAAAGCAGGAATGATTCTGGCTGAGCCGATTTATAATGAAGACGGTACAGTAGAGCTTCTCGGTCAGGGAGCTGTTTTGACAGACCGTCATATTAAGCTGCTCGACAGATTGGGAATCACGGTTGTCCGTATTGCCGATCCTGAAATGGAAAAGGAAGACGATGACAGGTTCATAAAACCGACCTCCGCTTCTTTGGATGCTGATACGGTTGAGAAGGCAGCGCGCGAGGCAGGACGCAGATATGATGTAGAAACCTTCAAGCAGGAGCTTGAAGAGTTGGAAGATCATAACTACGAACCTGTTGTGACCAATGTTGTCAATGCCAATATGGTCATCAATGTCTTGACGGGCGAGGGCAATGTGCCGATTGACATCAAGCATGAGGAAATGATTGTTGAGACCAAGGAGATGTTCGTGCATCTGAAGGAGTCCAATGATTTGAACCTGAGTTCAGTCAAAGAAAACATTGAGCATGCACTTCCAGACATGATCCGAAACGATGATGTGCTCATGCGTCTGAATCAGCTGAAGGAGTCAGATGACTATACCTTCGAGCACAGTCTGCGCGTCTCGATTTTGGCGAGCATGATAGGAAAATGGCTGGGTTACAACAAGGAACAGCTTGTTGAGCTTGGGCAGGCGGCCCTTCTTTTCGATATTGGCAAGATGAAAATTCCTGATTTTATTTTGAACAAGGAAAAGCCGATTACTGAGGATGAGTTTGAAGTCATCAAGCGCCATGCCCAGTTTGGATACAGCATCTTAATGAAGACTGAAGGGGTTACAAACAACATCAAGTACAGTGCCCTTCAGCATCATGAACGTCTGGATGGAAGCGGGTATCCCCTGCGGCTGAAGTCGGGTCAAATCCATGAATTTGCCAAAATCATCATGGTCTGCGATATTTTTGACGCCATGATTACCGACAAGCCATACCGTGCCAAGGTCTCTCCCTTTAAGGCGGCTGAGTTCATATCCTGGCAGAGTGGGACGACACTCGACTCCAAGGTGTGCTATATTTTCCTGAGCCATCTGGCCGAATTTTTCGTTGGAAAAAAAGTCAAGCTGAGTACCGGTGAAGAGGGCAGAATCATTTATGTGGATGTGAACTTCCCGACACGCCCGGTTGTTCAGGTGGAAGACAGGATTGTAGACCTGGTCAAAGAGAAATCTGTGCAGATTGACGCTCTGATTGAGCATGTGGAAGTTGTCTGATTTCAGGGCATACTTGACACAAGAGGGGCACATGATTTATCATATACTCAAATTCATAGAAGTGCTGAGATGGGATAGTAGGGTTTTCATTCGATTTTAGAGAGTATGCTGGGTGGTGAAAAGCATACCGAATGGATTTTTCGAATTACACCCCGGAGCTTTGTCTAGAAATAGGCACGCAGGTCTGCGTTAAGGACAAATGAGGTTGCTGTGCAATGGTTGAAACACAGTGATGAATTAAGGTGGTACCGCGAGCTTGCTTCGCCCTTATACTCTTGGATGAGTGAGGGATGCAAGCTCTTTTTGTTGTCTGAAAAGGGCGGATCCACCAAAATCGTATCTTAATGTGTAGAGAAATCATAGTCAGTGAAATGCTGGATTTAGAAATAGGAGGGTAACCATGGCAAATGTATTTGATATTTTAAAGGAAAGAGGCTTCATTGAGCAGATTACGCATGAAGATGAAGTGAGAGAACTGCTGGGCAAGGAGAGTGTGACCTTCTACATTGGATTTGACCCAACGGCTGACAGCCTGCACCTGGGCCACTTTGTTCAGGTTATGGTTATGAAGCACATGCAGGAGGCAGGACACAAGCCAATCGCCCTGATCGGGGAAGGCACTGCCAAAGTTGGTGACCCAACAGGTAAGACAGATATGCGCAAGATGCTTGAAAACAACACACTGCGCGACAACGGAAATGCAATTCGAAAGCAGCTTGAAAGATACCTGGTGCTTGACGGTGAAGCGGGTTATGTCGCAAACAATGCAGATTGGCTGGACAACCTGAATTACATCAATTTCCTAAGAGAAATCGGCTCCAAGTTCTCAGTAAACAGAATGCTGCAGGCAGAGTGCTTTAAGCAGCGTATGGAATCTGGACTGACTTTCCTTGAGTTCAACTACATGATTATGCAGGGATACGACTTCCTTGAATTATACAGAAGATACAACTGTAAAATGCAGCTTGGCGGTAACGATCAGTGGTCAAACATCATTGCCGGTGTTGAGCTGACAAGAAAAATGGAGCAGGATCAGGTATTTGGTCTGACATTCAAGCTCCTGACGACTTCTACTGGCGTAAAAATGGGTAAGACTGTGGCGGGTGCGCTTTGGATCGATTCAGAGAAGACATCACCATATGAAATGTTCCAGTACCTGCGTAATGTGGAAGATGCGGATGTTGAGAACTGCCTGTCACTGCTGACATTCCTGCCAATGGATGAGGTTCGCAGACTGGGTGCGCTTGAGGGTGCTGAAATCAACCATGCTAAGGAAGTTCTTGCCTTTGAATTTGTTAAGATCGTTCACGGCGAGGAAGAGGCCAAGAAAGCGCTTGAAGCTGCAAAGGCACTGTTCAAGGGTGGCGCAGACATGTCCAATGTTCCAACAACTGAAATGGAAAGCGCTCAGTTCCAAGGCGAAGGCATGGGTATTCTTGACCTTCTGAATGCACTTGGCTTGGCACCATCACGGAGCGAAGCGAGACGAAACGTTCAGCAGGGTGGCGTTGCACTTAACGGCGAAAAAATCGAGAGTATCGACCGAATGATCACGCTGGAAGATTTCGGAGAAGAGGGTGTCCTGATTAAGAAGGGCAAGAAGAAATTCCACAGAGTCACACTTCTATAAAAATAAGAGTCTATAAAAATAGCCTTCTATAGAAGTATCTTTCTATTAGAAATGCAATTGAAGTAACAAGAGTTCGAAGCCGCTCAGTTTAATGAGCGGCTTTTTCTGTGGAAAGCAATCGAAGATTACTCAGCATTTCTTTGTTTTTTTGGAGATTTATGGAGGATAACTACGGACAATATAGAATTTAATATATATACACCGAAGTCGTGTATTCATACTTGTTAATGTTGGGATTGTTTTAGGGGAATGGTTGCGTCAAAATTAACGCAGTCTTAACGCCAGGTTCATATGAACTTAGTGCGAACAATTTAACATTAAAGTATCAGAATATTCTGACAGATATATATATTAGAGGGGTTAAGTAAGACGGAGGTGAGTAGGGAAAAGCGATTCAGACCGGAAGGGATTACAGTGAAACGGCCAGGCGGCAGTTAAGCTGCAGGCCGAAAGGAGTGTCGCTATGGGAATGCAAGTATATCAGGAAGGCTCATATAAAGTTTACAGAGCAGGTCACAATTACATTGTCCACAATGCGGAGTATGAGTTCAAGGAAAAACACTCACATGTTCATAACTTTCAAATTGCAAAAAAACTGATTCATTGTGTTGATCACCAGATCATACCCAGATCATTCAATTTCTACTTACTCACTTCGCTGATGCGATTGTCAGATGACGAGGACTATATAGAAAAAATTGAATCCCTCATTGAAGTACGAAAACGAAAAGGAAAAAAGCAGAGCTATTGCAACAGGTCTGCATAATGGAATATTCGAGGCTGCTCCAGTTTATATGGGGCAGCCTCTTGCGCGTTAATCATGCATTAGGCTATGATTATATTGAAATGATAAATCGGGAGGCGAATGGATGAGAACGTGGTTTGCAGTAGATAATTCTCTAGTCGATCGTAATGATCTGACTGCTTATGAAAAGCTATGTGGCATGGTGCTGGCAAGATACGCCGGACGACCGGAATTTGACCATTTGCTGACAACGGATATAATAGCCGTAAAAATGGGCGTGTCCGCAGAGCTGGCTCTGGGGGCGCTTAGAGGTCTTGTAAGAAAAGGGCTCATAGATGTGGAAAGTACTTCAGAACTCTTTGTAGAGGGCAGTACGAATCATATCCGAAATATTGAACTATCAGAGCTTGAAGACAAGCATGTCATAAAACGTACCCAGATTTCTGAAGAGCCAGAGCCGGTGCACTTTGAAAGTCTGGACTTTGAGACAGGTGCGGACAGAGAGCCTGTAGCGGCGCCTGAACCAGATCAGGAAGCGCATGGCCCTGTAGAGGAAACCGAAGATGCCGTGGCAGATGCAGATGACAGCAAGGGTGCGGCTGAGTCGGATGAAGAACGTAAAGCCATCCTCAATCGGTCTATTCACGAGCAGTCTGAATCTGTAAGGGCGTGGATTGAACAAAGTGAAGAAATCGCCCCCAAAATACTGCCGAAGACACCAGAAATCAATCGGGAGGCACTGGTCAGCGAAGTTCTCGAGTTTGTCGAGGAGCCGATCAACGACCGCCAGGCAAGAATCATACTTGGACTTGCACAGTACGACATGAACAAGGTAAGGCGATGTTATGCAATCGCTAAGGGCTCTCAGCTTTCTGACAAGATCGATGTGCTGATCCATGAGCTGCAAAAGGAAGAAAGTGTGCAGGCGCCCAAGCGTCAGCCCCAGACCAGTCAGGTCGATCATATGCGGCTTAATCAGATGAAAAAATACCAGGCAATGAAAAAACCAAAAGTCTAAAATCAATAAACATAACTTTGCATGAATATGCTATGCACCGCCCTGCAAATTCGATATAATGTAACAAACTTGCCAAGAGGAGTGAATAAAAATTGAACAAGCTGGAAATCATGAAAGATGTCCGTCGCATTGTCGTGAAGGTTGGAACCTCGACTTTGGCATATGACACAGGGCTCCTCAATCTTGGTCGTATTGACAAATTGGTGAAGCAGCTGTCGGATTTGCAGAACAGCGGACATGAAATCGTACTGGTATCTTCAGGCGCCATCGGCGCAGGCATGGGTAAGCTCAGGCTGAAGGAAAGGCCCAGGACGCTGCCCGAGAAGCAGGCCGCTGCTGCTGTCGGTCAGGGTGTTTTACTTCACATGTACCAAAAATTCTTTTCAGAATTCGGTAAGGTTATCGGTCAGGTTCTCCTGACAAAAGATGACTTTTCAGATAGAAGACGTTTTATACATGCGCGTGACGCGCTGTTTCAAATGATCCGTCAGGAGGTCGTTCCAATCATCAACGAGAACGATGTTGTCGTGGTCGATGAAATTAAAGTTGGAGATAATGACACGCTGTCGGCACTTGTGGCGAGTCTGATTGAGGCAGACCTTCTCATCATACTTTCAGATGTTGATGGGCTTTATACGGACAATCCCAATACCAATCCTGACGCAGAGCGTCTTGGGATCGTCAGCCAAATCGATCAGTCCATTCACGACATGTCAGGTGGCGCTGGATCAGACCTGGGAACAGGCGGGATGGCGACGAAAATCACAGCCGCTGAAATCGCAACTGCAGCAGGCGTGAATATGGTCATTGCCGATGGGAGCGACCCGGATATTCTATACAAGGTCGTTTCAGGCGATGATGTGGGGACACTCTTCCTCGGACAAAAAGAGAAGATGAAGGCGCGACAGCACTGGATTTCCTTTGGCAGTCGCGTTGAAGGTACAATCCGTATCGACCAGGGTGCGGTGGATGCCCTGCTTAATAAAAAGAGTCTCCTGCCGTCAGGCATGGTCGAAATTTCTGGAGAGTTTTTGAAGGGTGTTGCAGTAGAAGTCGTAGGACCCAAAGGCGAAGCTGTTGGAATCGGCATTACAAATTATCCTGCCGATGAACTCAAACACCTGATTGGTGTCAAGTGCAGCCAGATAGAAGAGAGAATCGGCCACAAGGACTACGACGAAGTCATTCATGTGGACAACATGATCCTTAGGAGGAGTTAAAATGGATATACGCTCGATGGCACTGCGTGCCAGATCTGCCGCGCGCGAGCTTGCCATAATGGGAACATTGGAAAAAAACCATATACTTGAAGAAATGGCCAGAGCACTGGAAGCAAGAAAAGAAGAGGTGTTCAAGGCCAATGAACTCGATGTGGCAGCTGGCCGTGAAAACGGACTCAGTGCCGCCATGATCGACCGCCTAATCATCAATGAAAACCGGATGAAGGGCATGCAGGATGGGCTAAGAACCATGATCAGTCTGAGTGATCCTGTGGGACAGATTGAAGACGGATGGAAGCTTGAAAATGGCATTCACGTGTCTAAAATGCGTGTACCAATCGGTGTGGTTGCAATGATCTACGAATCAAGACCCAACGTGACAGTGGATGCATCCGGACTGGCCCTTAAATCTGGAAACAGCATCATCCTCAGAGGTGGCAAGGAAGCCATTGAGACAAACAAGGCACTTGCTAAAATCCTTCAGGAATCTGGCAGCGCCGCAGGGTTGCCCGATGGTGCGGTACAGTTGATTTCCAATACCGACCGTGCGCTGGTAAAGGACCTTGTAACCATGGATGACCTTGTGGATGTCGTTATTCCACGTGGGGGTCAGGGGCTTAAAAAAGCCATTGTATCACAGGCGAGTGTGCCGGTCATTATTACAGGTGCAGGCCTGTGCCATGTATATGTCGATCGCAGTGCTAATTTGGAAATGGCGCTTCCAATCATTGAAAATGCAAAAGTGCAGCGTCCGGGTGTGTGCAATTCAATTGAAACGCTTCTCATTCATAAGGATGTCGACAAGGCCTTTTTGGGCCGCGTTGTCAAAACGTTGGAAGATAAGGGCGTTGAGGTTGTAGGCTGTGAAAGAACCAAAGCAATTGTTGACACAGTGGTGCCTGCGACTGAAGAGGACTGGGCAACGGAATATCTTGCACTGAAAATCAGCATCCGTATTGTCGATAATATCGATATGGCCATGGAGCATATTGAAGCGTACGGAACACGTCACTCTGAGTCAATTGTCACGGAAAGCATCGAGGCTGCTGAAAAGTTCCTCAACGGTGTGGATGCATCGGCGGTTTATGTCAATGCGTCAACGCGATTTACCGATGGCGGCGTATTCGGATTCGGTGGAGAAATTGGAATCAGTACGCAAAAGCTCCATGCACGTGGGCCTATGGGCCTTGAAGCGCTGACTACGACAAAGTACGTGCTGCGTGGACAGGGACAGATCAGAAGCTAGGCTGTCAGACACAAAAACGTGAAATATTTTCAAAAGGGCATACACATGCCCTTTTTTAATGCAAAAAACAAGCTGACCTGCTTTGATTTGATGCCGTTTTTCTAATACAATAAAGAGAGGAAATTCATATTGGAGGGAAACATTGGGTAAGAACAACATTATTAAAGTGGGACAATTTGTAGAAATAATGAATGTGGAAGACGAAGGATCAAAAAAGCATAAGACACGGGTGGAGTCTGTCATATCAGACAGCGAGTGGGGCATTGTCATTCCCATAGTTGGCGGGAATCCCCTGTCCATACATACTGGCGCACGCTTTGAACTCAGTTTTTCTTCTGAAGCATCACTATATATTCAAACGGCAGAAGCCGTAAAAAGATACATGTCAGGTCCGGTCGCCTGCGTTGAATTCAGGAAGGTCGGACAGATGAAGCGCATCAACAGGCGCCAGTATTTCAGAATGTCAGTTTTGCTGGATGGTTCTGTAAAGCGTGCGGATGCAGAGGCGCTGACCATGACAACGACCAATCTCAGTGCCGGGGGCGTGCGTTTTGTATGTACAGACGTGTTCGAAAGCGGCGAAAAAGTGGAAGTCGGCCTCGTTTTGAACGACATGACCTTGACGCTCAGCGGACAAGTCATCAGCTGTGAACTGGTTCGAGATTCCATTCGGCGCTATGATACGCGGGTCAAGTTCTTTGATGTGAGTCGTACGTATGAACAGATCATATTGCAGTATTTGTTTGAGCAACAGAGAAATATCAAGCGGAAAGGGTTGGCTTAGCCATGAAAAAAGCTTGGGTTGCAGGGATATGTCTATTGTTTTTGCTGGTGGGGTGCGCAAGCAAGGCGGAAGTTGAGACCGTTGTGAAAAAAGAGCGTGTCGTTGAGGAAGTCATTGAGGTCAAGGTTGTGGAAGATCTTGAGAAGGAAGTCTACAAGAAAGTCAGATACAGGATACAGGAAGAACTCCTTGTGTTTGACGCTTCCAGATTTGATGACGGTCTGATGGCATCGGTGCGCGAAATGGTCAAGTCCGGTATGGAGCGCAGTCTGGTCAAGGAGATTGTCGAAGAGACCCTTGGCGGCTATATGGATTTATGGAAACGGGAAATTGTAACAGAGCGACTAGAATTTCTTGTTGGAGAATACTCAAGAAACGATTTCGAGAAACTGATGCAGGATACCTCGAATACACAGATCAAGGGCATGGTCGTGGCGTATGTTATTGAGAAACTCATTCAGGAAGGATACCAGTTTGATTGATTCCAATGATGAGGAGTAAAGAAGATGCACACAGTGTTACTTGTTGAAGATGAGAAGCGCATGCGGGAAATAGTCTCAGCTTATTTTCAGACAGCGGGCTATGCGGTTGTTGAAGCCTGCAACGGACTTGAAGCGATTGATAAGTTTGAGCGGGAACGGATTGATCTGGTCCTGCTTGATATCATGATGCCGCAGGTGGATGGCTGGGCAGTCTGCAAGCGTCTAAGAGGAAAATCCGATGTACCGATTATTATTATCACTGCACGAAGTGAAGACGAGGACAAGCTCCTCGGCTTTGATTTGGGTGCAGATGACTATGTGACAAAACCCTTCAGTCCTAATGTGCTCGTAGCACGTGCCGAAGCCCTCTTGAAAAGAGCCCAGGGGCGGGTACGTGGTGAGGCTGGTCTGGTTCAAGCGGGAACCGTGTCGGTGAATACAAACTCAAGAGAAGTGAGAATTGGCAATGCAGATGTGAGTCTCAGCCCCAAGGAGTACGAGCTGCTGCTTTTCATGATGAAGAATAAGAACAAGGTCATGACCCGGCAGATGATTCTCGACCAGGTGTGGGGATTTGACTATTTTGGGGATCTGAGAACCGTTGATACACATGTGAAGAAGCTCAGGAGCAAGATGGGCGAGGCCGCTGTGATGATTAAGACCATCATCCGCGCCGGTTATATGTTCGAGGTGAAATAGATGCTCAGAAGTGGAATCACAACAAAAGTCTTTGCCCTGATGATGGCGATTTTCATCGTGTTCATTACTGGGGCGCTCTACCTTCAAACTGCATTTTTTGAAAATTTTTATACGACACGAAAAGCAGAGGCACTCGATGAAAGCATGGAGGCCTTTTCTGCCTTGTACGCAAGCTCAGACTGGTCCGAAGGGGAACTCAGGCTCAATACGACAGCATTCGAAAGGACAAATGGCGTGCAGATGGCCATTGTCGATGCGTCATTCGATATGCTTAATGAAGATAAATACTATATTGCCATAGAGGACTACTCCGGACTCGAGATATCCCTTGAGCTGAATGGTGTCCTGGACAGTGATGGCTACGGCAGGATGCAAAGCGTAGAAGCAGGAGACGCGGTTTCGGCTGAAGGCTATCTGCTTGGGGAGGATGACACCCTGCATATGTCGCCGGTGAAACTCAGCCTGAATGAAGAGATCATTGCAGACTACAAGACCATTTACGGTTACGAGGGGGCATCAGACACCCTTGACAGACTCTATGGTCAGGTTGTCGCTTTCAATTTGCCGGATGAGGCTGAAATCATCAGAGGGGTTGAGGACCATGCCTTGTGGTCCGTTGTAGATTACTGGAACAGGGAGTATAACGTACAGAGCAGTGACAAGGCAAAGAAAGGTCTTAGCGGAAAAGTTGATTCCGTTTCGGAAAATCAGTCCTTCATCTACAGCGAACCCCTATCGGACGAACGGTATCTTGCCAGAGTGTATCCTATGAAAATAGGGGATACTCACCACTATGCATTTGTCATAGCGTCACAGCTGCCTATTCTCGAAGCGGTTGAGACCCTTAGCGCATACTACGCGATTATTGTTCTGGCAGCCATGATTATGAGTGTCTTCCTAAGCTATATTGTGTCGCGAATCGTGACCCGGCCGCTTTTGAGAATCAACACCATAGCAGGACAGATGGCAAAGCTTGATTTTTCAAGCTATATTGAGGTGACGACAGATGATGAAATCGGCCACCTCTCACAGAGCTTGAACACGCTTTCAATGAATCTTCAGGACAATATGGAGGAACTCAAGCTTGCCAATAAGGAACTTCAAAAGGATATTGAAAAGGAAAGAGCCCTGGAACAGATGCGCCGCTCCTTTGTCAGCGGAGCCTCCCATGAGCTGAAAACACCCATTGGGATTATCAAGGGCTTTGCCGAGGGCATACGCGATGGCATCGCTGCAGATCGGGTTGAATACTTCATTGATGTGATTCTGGAAGAAACGGATAAGATGGATGCGCTGGTGCGGGACATGCTTGAACTCTCACGCATGGAGCAAAATCCAAACAATCTTGAAATGGAAGTCTTCGAATGCAGGGAATTCATACATACTACCTGCCAGAAGTTCGTACCGCAGATTAGAGAGCGTGGTCTCCTGTTCGAAAAGAACCTGATGCCTGGCCCGGTTTACGTTGAAGCTGACCGAAGACGCATGGAGCAGGTGCTCACAAATGGTATCAGCAATGCGCTCAGATATTCGAAGCGAAAAGCCCGCATGCGGTTAAGTGCCATCATTAAGCAGAACACCGTACGCATTACCATATTCAATGAAGGCGATCCCATTCCTGAGGATCATCTGCGGCATGTCTGGGACCGGTTTTACAGGGTAGATCCGTCAAGAAGCAAGGAAAGTGGTGGGTCAGGGCTGGGCTTGTCCATTGTACGAGAAATTCTCGTTCAGCACGATGTGGCCTTCGGCATTGAAAATCATGAGGATGGCGTTGTGTTCTACTTCGAAATGAAACGCGCGGTCGGAGCGAGGGAGAGCATATGAGACATGGAAAACAGGTCGTGTTTATCTTTTGCATGTGCCTTGTCCTGATTTTGGCAGGGTGCACTGATGGGTCGGATTTGACAGGCAGCAGCAAAAGCAAGTGGCATGAAAATTCATATTTTTGCACCCTTTTTAATGAGGCCGTTGCAGGTGAGCGTCCTACAGTGGACGCCCAAAAGGCAATTGATGCACATATTGATCAGATGGAAACGGATGTGGCAACCCGGCTGATACTGCGTTATGAAATGCTTCTCGAGGAAAAAAAAGCATTCTACAGCAATAGGATCTTTGCAAAGGATTATCACAAAATGCTTTACGATACATTTCCTGATACCTTTGATACGTCCAGAGTGGCAGACGTCGAGGATTCCCGTTTTCGCGGACTTCTTGAGGAAATGATCTATTCAGGCTTTATCTTGAAACGGTCAGATCAGGGCCTTTATCAGGTGGATGTGGACTATGCCTTTTTTAAAAAATACAGGCATAAGCTGATACCTGAAATCAATACCTATTTTGATTTGATGCTCCTTGAAAAAAACGCATCCTATTTTGGAGACAACGCGGTCGAAGCAGCCCCTGAAGAGCTGGCAGTCAGACTGGAGGGCCTGGATGCCTATATCAACGCCTATCCCAAGTCGGACCGCCTTGAAGCGGTGAGCAGGGTGGCAAACAGCTACTTGCTGTCCCTTGTCTACGGTGGAAGAACATATGAACCCTATGATGACCAGGACCTACTGAAACAGGAATATATGGACGCCTATAGAAGGCTGGCACAGGGACCGAAAGACACGCTCATGCGTGAGTTTTTCAAAGGCCTCACCCAAGTGCTGGAGGTGTCGGAGGGAACATGGAATGAATCTGTATATGATTATGTCGTCGGATTTCCGGAAATCTACCTCAAGCGGCATATAAGGTCACAGGTTTATGAAGATGCCTTTATGGATGTCGGATTTGGATGGACCGCTTCGGGAGACCTTTATTATTACCCCGTAATTTCAGGCATTGATAACCGGACTGAGTCTGGAAAGCTGAATTTAATGGCGCGTTCAGTCATAGAAAAGCGTATGCTGGGAAGAGGGATTGATGGGATGTACACGGGCGGCAAGTATATCTGGACCGATTTCGAACTTACTTTTAATAGACGGGACTGGATTTCAATCCGTTACTCAATCTATACAGAGTTGCCGGATGGCAGCAGTTACTGGACAACGGAATCCCTAAATTACGACCTTGCTGCAAAAAGAAAAATCAAGCTGAATGATGTCATGGAACTTTCGGAAGAAAGAGATATTATTGATGCCTATATCACAGCGTATTTTGATAAAAGTCAGACTTTATTCAATGTTTCATTGGAGGATTTCTATAAAAATAATGATCCTGAATTCTATTTGACAGATAATGGAATTAATATTCTGGTCCCTCTGGAAAAGAAAAGAGAGCGCTCAAGCAGGGTTGTTGAAATATTCATACCATTCGAAAAATTCAGAACAAGTGTGGAGTATATCTACAAAATGCCCGTAAATCAGTAAAACAGCATAATTTGTAAAGTGTGCCGAAGCCTTTGAAAAATGAAGGATTGAGCATAATGTAAATTAAACCCAAATTACAATTAATGTAATTTGGGTTTGTTTTTTGCCGAATTTCGCTTGCCCCAAATGAATATTGTGATATAATCGCTTAGGTATGAATGATGGCACCTTGGTTTTAGGGCTATCATTCATTTTATTTATAGATTCTTGAAAATAAAAATGATAAAAGTACCAATGAAAAGACTTGGTATAAAACAGAAAGGTGTGAACGGTCATGTCATATATGAAAAGGACTCTGTTCCTAATCGTAGGGGTTCTGACCGGAATAGCCGTCGGAGTCAGTGCTACTTTCTATTCGGTGAAAGAAAACATTGATGTTTTGGAGATGAAAGCAAATGAAGCGGAGACGCTCGCTATAAAATCCGACAAGTACGAAATGGAACTTGAGTCAATGAGTCAGGAACTCGATAGACTAAAACAAGAATTGGAAGAAAAAGAAGCGCTTGAAGAGAAGGTGGAGCGTATTGAGGAGTTCATCGATCTGGATGCATATACAGACGAGGACCTGATGCGTGCAAAGGATATTTCTCAGGGAACACCTCTTGATTTCAAGACAGCCCTCATTCTGGTTGACTATGCCAACCGGTACGAGCTTGAGGTTTCTTTGCTCCTTGGACTTATGGAGCTTGAAAGTAATTTCAATCAATATGAAGTGGGCACTTCCCAGGACCGCGGATACATGCAGATTATTCCGTCTACAGAAAAATGGCTGGCACAGGCATTTTCAGAGGAACTGGGATTTGAGTACGACCCGGAGCGCATCTACGAGCCGGAATATAACATTGGCCTTGCGGTAGTTTACTTAAACACCTTGAAAAGAGCCTATGGAAACAACTATGATCGAATCCTCTCCGAATATAATAGAGGACCCTATAATCTCCAAAAGTACTATGAAAAATATGCAACGTACGAAACAAGCTATTCTCGAGTTGTATTGTCAAAGGCAAACAAGTATTTGGCATATAACGACTAATTTATATGAACTCATAAGAAACTGTCTGGGTACTATCCGATTCCCCAGGCAGTTTTTTCATTGTCTGTAAATTTAAAAACTGGGAACTTATAAAAACCTTCTCAAATTAATGGAAATCAAATTAGGAAAAAGTCGAAAAAAGTCGATTTGTTCACGGAAATGTAACGATTTTACCTTTATCTTACTGGTAATTCGTTGTGAAATATTATATTATGTTTTTGCACGTTGATAATTCGTATCAAATAGCACGAATAGGAATGACATATTTGGATGACCTCAATCAATGTACATAATTAAATAGAAGCTCGTATATAAAAAAACAAGCGAGCAGGATAGACCGCTCATTGAGGCGGCTCAGATTGTTTTATATTATTAGGGAGGCTTACATTGAAAAAGGTTGTTACATTTCTTGTGCTAGGAGCACTTTCTCTTAGCATGGGCTCTTTTGCATGGGCAGAGGAAACGAAGTCAGATGCAGAGCTGGAAGCGCTAAAGGCACTTTATGAAGGCGGATATTACAGTCTTAATGAAGATGAAACCCTGACAGATGATGAGAAGGATATTGAAGCTGTCAGCGCGTTTGAATCTGCTTGGGGACTTGAAGTAGATGGTGTGGTAGACCAGATTGTCATTGATAAGATGGTGACGGTCGGGATGTTGGATTCAGATGATCTTGAGGTGGCAAGTCATAAGTTCCTGAAGTCCTATTACAAGGCAGGGGACAGAAGTAGCGATGTTGCGGTTCTGCAGCGAGCGCTTCTTCTCAGCGGCTGGCTGTCTGATGACGCCATGGTAAGCGGAAGTTATGATGCGGCAACAGTTGCTGCCGTGAAGGCTTTCCAGCAGTTCAACAGCCTGGAGATGGATGGTGTCGTCGGTTCTGCGACAATCTCAGTTATGGAGGCCAGTGGCCTGACACAGCTTGTTGAAGATGTGCCTGTAAGCCGTGGTGTGAGTCGTGCACAGTATGGCGAATATCTCAACTGGTGGAATGATGTAAAAGGAAATATTATCGACCGCGGCACAAAGCTGCATATCAAAGATATATACACAGGGCTTGAGTACGATGTCATGATGACCTTTGGTGGAAATCATGCCGATGTTGAGGCGTTGACCCTTGAGGATACAGAAATCATAAAAGAGACCAATGGCGGAGATTTCAGCTGGCAGAGAAGACCTGTATTGGTCTATGTTGATGGCAGAGTTATTGCAGCTTCCATGTCGGCAATGCCGCATGCAGGTAGAGATGACCAACCTGCTGAGGCACTGATTAACAACAGAAGTCTTGGCTATGGCTACGGCTACAATCTGGATAAGATCAAGAACAATGGCATGGACGGCGTATGTGATCTGCATTTCGCGGGAAGTACACGCCATCTTGACGGTAGACAGGACAGCCGCCATCAGGAAGCAATCCGTATTGCAGCAGGTCTGCAGTAGGCATAAGGGAAGACGAACTTCATAGAAAAATCAATTAAGGGCCTTTGAACGCACTTTTATCGCGACGTTCAAAGGCCCTTTTGCATGTCTGGCTTTTGCAAGCGCAGCTCTAACTTGTGGCGAATTGAGACCCGAACATATGTTACAATATGAGTGACAGGAATTAGATGTGAAATACGTGTCGGGGAGCGAAACCTATGAAACAGACCATATCTGTAAGAGGATTGGTGGAATATATCAGCAGAAGCGGTGACCTTGACCTGCGGTTTTCAGGAAGAAGCACCGCTGTGGAAGGAACAAAGACACATCAGCATATACAGGCGCAGATGGGAGATGGATATGAAGCTGAGGTCATGCTGAAGACCACAGTCGAACTCGATGGTGTCGAGCTGACGGTACAGGGCAGAGCGGATGGCGTCTATAAGGACCATGGCATTGTCATGGTAGATGAAATCAAATCCACATCAGGCGAACTTGCCGACATAGATGATTCGGGACTTCCCGTACACTGGGCCCAGGGGAAATGCTACGCCTATATCCTTGCGCTTGATGCAGGGGCCGGGGAAGATGATGAGTACGGCGTTCAGCTGACCTATGTCAAGCAGCATACCTATGAAACCAAGCGCATGGAACTGATTTTTACCTTTAAAGAGTTGAAGGATTTTTTCGAAGAGACCGTGAGTCAATATATACGCTGGCTGTATGAGCGCCGAGACTGGCTCCGCGTACGTGACGCAAGCATAAAGAAAGCCCAGTTTCCCTTTGACAGGTACAGAAAGGGACAAAGGGAACTGTCCGTAGCTGTGTATCAGACAATCCGTGAGGGGCGGTCCGGGTTTTATCAGGCACCAACAGGTATCGGAAAGACCATGTCATCCCTTTTTCCCAGTGTGAAGGCACTTGGACAAGGGCTTGCGGACCGGATATTTTATCTTACGGCAAAAACCATAACACGAACCGTAGCGCAGGGAACCGCTGATATTCTCTCAGAGCGGGGAATCCGTCTAAGGCGGGTGACGCTGACGGCCAAGGATAAGATATGCTTTGAGCCAGGCAGCGCCTGCAACCCGGATGAATGCACCTATGCCAAGGGGCATTTTGACAGGGTCAATGAGGCCATATGGGATATTTTAAGCCGTTCTGACAGCTGGAATCGGGATGAAGTTGAAGAGGTTGCCAGACAGTATCATATCTGCCCTTTTGAGTTTTCACTGGACTTGGCGCTTTGGGCAGATCTGGTCATATGTGATTATAATTATGCCTTTGATCCGCGGGTCTACCTGCGTCGCTTTTTTGATGAGAACTCAGACGACTTCCTCTTTCTGGTGGATGAGGCCCATAACCTGGTTGACCGGGCACGGGAAATGTATTCTGCGGAACTTAAAAAAGAGATGATCATGTCTGTCAAGCGTGCCTTGCCCAAGTGGAACCTTGAGTTGATCAAGTCTCTTGAAAAAATGAACCGTTCATTTCTGGACTGGAAGAAGGACTGTGAAGAAATGGGATACTTTGTGGATTATAATCCGCCAGACAGACTTTATCCACAGGTGCGTAAGTTTCTTGACCTTGCAGAGACATGGCTGCTCGAAAATCAGTCGGCAGACTGCTATGAAGAGGTCCTTGAGCTCTATTTCGAGAGTATGCGGTTTATGCGGATCTATGAGATTTATGACGACTGCTATATCAGCATCTATGAACAGAACGGGAAAGACCTGCGCATGCGCATGTATTGCATAGATCCGTCGTATAATCTTTCGCAGAAAGTCCAAAATGCAAAATCAGCCATTTTCTTTTCTGCCACACTGACGCCGCTGAAGTATTACAGGCGCATACTGGGCGGTCAGGACAACGATGCAATTCTTGCCTTTGACTCTCCTTTTGATCCTTCAAGGAGGCTCATGATGCAGTCCATGGGCATCAGCACGCGGCTCAGGGACCGTGACGCGAGTCAGCCGCGGCTTGTAGAGTACATTTCTTCATTCATCAAGGGACATGTTGGAAACTATATTATTTTCTTTCCTTCATATAAGTACATGAATGCCACCTATGATATGTTGCAGGCAGCACTGCCCGATGTGGAATTCCTACTGCAGGAATCTGAAATGGCAGAGGCGGAAAGAGAAGTCTTTCTTGAGACCTTTCAGCCCAATCGTGAGAAAACGCTGGTGGCGCTGTGTGTGCTTGGGGGTGTCTTTTCCGAGGGCATAGACCTGATTGGAAAAAGACTGACCGGTGTTGCCGTGGTAGGAGTGGGTCTTCCGACGGTGAATCTGGAGAACGACCTGATTAGAAAGTACTTTGATGAGGCAGAATCGGCAGGGTTTGCATTTGCCTATGCCTTTCCGGGAATCAATAAGGTCATGCAGGCTGTTGGACGACTTATACGCTCTGAGGAAGACACAGGTCTCATCCTGCTTCTCGATGACCGGTACGCAAACCCTTACTACCGCAATATGCTGCCGGGAGACTGGAAGGCGAAAATGATTCGTGAAAATGAGATTGCGGGGCAAATTCAGGAATTCTGGCGTCAGCTTGACAGCTGAGTAAAGTAAATATTTATGGATCCTTGAACCAGCGGACTTTTGTGCATAGGCACAAAAGCCCGCTGGTTTTTTAATGTTAAATATAGGTTCAGAAAGTTAAGGGACTGGCATAAAAAACCTGCACATGTTAATTCCAAGTTAATTCGGGTATAAGGAACTTATGTTATGTGAAAATATTATTAAAGGAGGGTAGTATCATGAATATCTCATTCGGGATGATTACAAAAGAAATCCAATCCGCAGAGCCTCTTGATGATTTTCTGGACAACGCAAAAAGATTTGGTCATGAAATATATAGCGTTGTTATCGCCCACACTGGAGTTGCTAATCCAGACGCTGTTCGTGAACTCGAAAAGCGCGTCCCCGTTCAACTTGTTCAAATCAATCAGGCGGATGAGATGTGCAGTACCCTGGAAGAAATCGGCATGTCAAAGCAGTCTATTGAAACACTTGTGACGTGCAAGCATCTTAACGATTCCGGCCTGGTCGGCTACGGCAAGAACCGAAACAACGTTGTCATGAAGGCCATGCTTACAGGTTCTGATATCTTGATTTTTGTTGACACAGACGTTTACCCAAAACTGCTCGTGGACACCATAAACGGTGTGGTCAAGCACGAGATTGATTTCGTTGGAGAGCATATGAAGTATCTTTCCATGGACTCGGTCATGATTACCACAAGTGACTATTCGGGGTATTACATTATTCCCCCAATGAAGTTCAGCGGCATGGAAATGCTTTACCGAGGTCTTCAGAAGGAAGGGGTTTGTGACTTTCTGCAGGCAGGTATGCGGCATCACTGTTTTGTACCTGCGAACTATCCAGACAGAAAACCATTTCAGACAAACAAAATCCTTGGGGGCAATGTGGCCATTAAATTGAGTATATTTGAGCACATGCTCCCATTTTTTTCATCGGTCTACAGCTTTGATGGAAAAAAATATTTGACCCGGGGCGAAGATACGCTCCTCGGACTTGAACTGGAGCGTTCAGACACGCTGAAGTGCATGGATATCGATTTAAGGATATTCCACAACACCTATGGGTCGTATCCACAGGTGCCCGACATTTTGACGGACGATGGGATAAGAGACCGTTTCTTCTATGCGTGCATGGGGTGGATTGGCAGAAATCCTTTCCTCAATTGGCTGATGAAAAAAGATGTCGAGGGGATTTACAAGGCCCAAAGACAGGCGCTCGAAATAGGTGCGCAGGCAGCGGCTGCCCATCTTGGTGACGAACGTTTTCTGGAACTTCCAAGGGCGCTGGATGCATCGTATGCGCATCTTGATGACATGATTATGGAATATAAGAAAATGGCAAAGAGCTGGACAGAGTTCATATCAAAATACAAGGTTTGGAGGGACGATTATGAGAGTGCTCATTATGAATCACTTTCCGTTGGAAGGGTCAGGCAGCGGCATTTACACGATGAATCTAGCGAAGGAGCTGAGTGCTTTAGGGCATGAGGTCAAGGTCGTCTATCCGGAGCTGACCGATCACACATATGAGGGATTTGAAAGCAGAATCATCAAATTTCAGGATGGAACACAGGCGAACACAGACCTGCCGTTCAACTTCCCATGTTTCACTTCCCATCCGAGAAGCAACAATACCTATTACGCACTGACAAACGATCAGATGCAGGCCTACATCGACATTTTTGTAAAGATTGCCAAGGAGGAAGCAGAAACCTTCAAGCCTGATCTGATTCACGCCCAGCATCTGTGGATTACGCCGTATGCGGCAGCCCAAACGGGAATCCCGTATATTGTTACGGCTCACGGCACCGACCTCAAGGGCTTTGTCAAGGATGAACGCTATCATCCTTATGCAATAGAGGGTGCCAAGAAGGCAAAAAAAATCATTACCATCTCAAAACAAGTGCACGCGGAAGTCAAAGACCTGTATGGCGTTCCGGAAGAACAATGTGCCCTGATTATGAATGGCTATGATGAAAATCTGTTTATGATCAAACCGGATATTGATACGAAAGAGGTTCTAAGCAGCTTCAATATAGAGGGAACAGCAAAGCATATCGTGTCCTTTGCCGGTAAGCTGACCCATTTCAAAGGGATTGATGTCCTCCTTAAGGCCGCGAAACAGTATGAACGTGAAATAGGCGACGTCATGACCCTGATTGCGGGTAACGGAGAGCTCTACGATGAACTCACGCGACTGAGTCGGGAACTGGGGCTTGAGAAAGTGCATTTCCTCGGCCATGTGAATCAGAAACAGCTGGTTGATTTATATAATATTGCTGATGTCAGCACAGTGCCGTCAAGAACCGAGCCCTTTGGCCTGGTTGCCATAGAAGCGCTTGCGTGCGGAACCCCTGTAGTGGGTACAAATCAAGGAGGACTCCCTGATTTTGTTACCGACAAGGTCGGGACACTTGTTCCAGTTGAGGACGATTTGAGTCTGGCAGAGGCAATTATTGATGAAATCGAGAGGGCAGACCGCCAGGAACGTGCGCAGGCATGCGCCAAATATGCTCTGGAGTCTTTCTCATGGAAGCATTCCATCAAAGAAGTTGAAGCTTTGTATAAAACGCTTATATAGTTAGGCAGGCCTTTGCATGCATTAGGCTGCCAATCACACCTACGGGACATGAAATGTGTGGACAGATTGAAAGGAGCGTAAAAACGTATGAACATCAGTATGGTCATTCCAACATATTGGTCACGGGAGAAGAATGATCCATGGCATGAAGGCGATGCTGTATACGACCATCCAACACCTCTTGACGGAGATGACACCCTTGGCAGGACGTTGGAAAGCATCAAGAATCTCAAGAATAAGAATTTCAAACTGATCATCCCGGTTTGTCCAACGGCGGATGATGTCGAGGATGCGGCTGAAAAGCGGGTGCGGGACATTGTCAGAAAAGCCAATCTCGATATTGATGTTTATCTCTTTACGCAGAACAATCTGAGAAGCATCAAGGCGTTTCTGCGCGAACACGGACTGAGCGAACGCGCCAATGAACTTCTCAACCAAAAGGGCTATTCCAATGTCCGCAACATATGCCTCTATACGGCACAGCTGCTTTCGTCCGATGTGACGATTCTCATCGATGATGATGAAGTTTTTGAGAACCCGGACTGGGTGGACATGGCGACGGAGTTTATCGGCAAGCGTATTTACGGCAAGAGCATCTATGGCGTTGCCGGATATTATCTGAACAAGTATGATGAGTTTTATGATGATGTGGATATTGTACCTTGGATGACCTACTGGAACCGTTTTGGTTCCAAAACCAAGGCCTTTGATAAAATTATCGGCTGTGAGCCGCGGCTCAAGGTGACACCGTTCGCATTTGGCGGGGCCATGGTCATTCATAAAAATCTCTTCCGCATGGTGCCATTTGACAGTACGGTCACCCGGGGTGAGGATATTGACTACGTGCTGAACTCCAAAATGTTTGGGTATGATTTCTTCCTGGACAACAAGCTCAGCATCAAGCACCTGCCGCCAAAGAAAAACCATCCGATCTGGAAGCGGTTCAGAGAGGATATCTACAGATTTCTCTATGAACAGGCCAAGATCAATTCGCAATATGAAGTCAACAATATGAACCGTGTGACGCCGGAAGACTTCGACCCCTATCCTGGGGATTTCATGAAGACAGACCTTGAGGACAAGATTTTCAAGACCAATATGCTGCTGGCCCTTGAGTATTTGTCAGAAGGCAATATCGAAGGCTGCCGGGAGTCAATTCGCAACGTGTATCTGAGCAAGTACGAGGCGCTTCCGAAAATTGATCCGTTCACGGAATACCGCAAGAAGCAGAAGGACTGGACCAAGCTGATTGAAATGACCATCAAGCACCGTCAGGCGCTTCGAAAGGAAATTGAAACCAACAACGTTTCGCGGGTGGTCTACGATATCGATCATGACAAGTACGAAAAGATGTCCAAGCGGGTTATCGTCGAAAATCTTCATAAGTTCAGATCCTTTGAAAACTTTACAGATACTGAGCTTGCAAGACTTGCCCAAGTTACCAGAATGCAGGCCTTCAACACAGATGAGCGTCTCTTCAAGGAAGGCAGCGATAATCTTAACCTGTTTATGATTCTCAAAGGCTGTGTGCGTATTGTCAAATACAATGACAGCGACGAAGAGGTTCTTCTCGGAACTGTCTGCAGCAATGGGATCATCGGCGAAACCTTCCTCGTTCAGGATAAGAAGAAGTACAACTCTACAGGGCTTGCCAGCGAGTTTGTTGAAGCCCTGATCATTTCGAAAAATGATTTGGAGCATCTCATGGAACATGAACCGGATTTGGGCAACAAACTCCTGATGATGTTCATCGATGCCCTGTACTTCAAACTCAACAGGACCAATATCGCCTTTAAGGAGCAGCTGCAGCAGGATTCCAATCTATCTGAGATGAACTGATGCGCCTGTTCGGGGCATGCCTGTGACAGCGTGAAATAACAATGGAAACTAAAAAGGACCGCCGGACCGACCCTCTTGAGAGAGGCGGTTCAGCGGTCCTTTATTGTTTTCAAGGCTTAGCGTGTCAGCTTGTAAAGCGCATTTGCATAAATGCGTGTCATTGTGCTGAGGTCTTCAAGCTCAATGAACTCGTTTTTCTGGTGTGCTGTTTCCTCTTTGCCTGGGAAAAGCGGGCCGAAGGCAACTGCGTTTTTCATGGACCGTGCATAGGTTCCACCGCCGATGGTGATTGCAGGTGTAGTATCTCCAGTGACTTGACTGTAGGTATCCATGAGGGCTGTAATGAGCTCGTGGTCTGGCGGCAGATATATTGGCGCCAGATGGTCGTGCTTGTCCACTTGAATATCTGTAAGCTCAAGGGCTTTTTCAAGGCCTTCATAGACTGTATCATCACTCAGGGTGATGGGATAACGTACATTCACACTGATACGGCCTTCGTTTTCACTGAAGTTGATAACGCCAACGTTGAAAACCAGCTTGCCGTATTCATCTTCCAGTCCGCAGCCGATGTTTTGACCGTTGTAATCCAGCCCGATCAGACGAGCGTAATCACGGACGAAATTAGTAACGTCTCCGATTTGCAGGTCTATGTAGTTGAGGAAATCCATAAGGTATGAAATGGCGTTTTTACCTGCGCCAGGTGTACTGCCGTGCGCAGATACACCATAGGACTGGATGATTGTAATGTCGCCTTCTTTCACCATTTTAAGGGATGCATCCTTATCGCTGTTGTAGGCTTCAAGAATGTGTCCGATTTCCTTTGTGACTTTCAGGTGTGCTTCAGCGTAGTCAGGCACCATGTTGGGTGCATTTCCACCTGTCACTTTAAGTATTTCTATGCCGCCATCCGCAATGCGGTCGTTGAATTTCTTGACCAGATCGAAGACCAGAATGCCCATTTCGCCATGTATTGCTGGAAAATCCGCGTCGGGTGTAAAGCCCATAGTCGGTGTTTCTTCATGTTCCATATAGTAGTTGATGCCCTTCCAGCCAGTTTCTTCATTGGTTCCAAGAATCAGACGAATCCGTTTGTTGACAGGTGCGCCGGCGTCCTTTAATAGCTTCATTGCATAGAGTGCAGAAACCGCGGGTCCTTTGTTGTCAATGGTGCCACGACCATAGATACGGCCATTTTCAATGGTGCCGCCATAGGGTTCGAAGTCCCAGTTAGAGCCTTCGGGAACCACATCCAGGTGTGCCAGAACAGCAAGAATGTCTTCGCCCTCTCCAAATTCGATGTGGCCGGCGTAATTATCGACATTCTTTATGGCAAAGCCCATGCTTTCACCCAGCCTTAGTGTGTACTCAAGTGCATCCTGGACGCCTTTTCCAAAGGGCATATCGCCATCGGCAGGCGCTTCCACGCTCTTAATCTGTACGAGACCCTGAATGTCTTTGACAAGATCATTCATGATACCATCCACTTGTTCTTTAAAATCCATTCCTATTCCCCCAATCCTATTTGCCCATGTTCGAGTGCATGGGCGCATTGCAGCAAGACCCATCGCGCCTGTATCGAGAGGTCCTTATAAAATCGGATATGCCTGTATGCTGCATCAGGCTTGTCCTACTGTCTATTGTAATATTTTTTAGGAAGCTTGTACATGAAGACACCTTACTCGAACTTATCATAGTAGATGTGCTCTTCGGGCATGCCTTTTTCACTCAGCCGGTCGACAACGGCATCTATGACTTTTGGACTGCCGCACAGATAGGCTTCAGCCGTGCTTGCATCCTCCACATATTTCTCAATAAGGTCAGTGACCCGCCCTTCGTCCCCGGTCCACTGGTCCTCATCTCTCGGACGCGATAGGCAGCAGACGAGCTTGAAATTTGGGATTTCGCTTTCAAGGGTCTTCAGTGTGTCCATCATATAAAGGTCATCTCCAGAACGTGCTCCGAAAAAGAAGGTGACTTTTCGATCGATTTTCTCGTCGCGCATGTATTTGAGAATGGACATAATGGGCGCCATACCTGTTCCGACGGCAACCATGTACATGTCTCTGTCATTATGATGATAGTAGAAGTCTCCAAATGGCCCGATTACAGTAAGTCTGTCATCCAGTCTGAGGTGCTGGTGAACATAGGTTGTCGCAACACCTTCAGGTACATATCCGATGAAGAGCTCGATGGCTTTTTTATCACTGGGCGCAGAAGCGATGGAGTAGGCCCTGTAAACATCCTCGTCATTGCCGGGATACATGGGGGCGAGTATCTGTATGTACTGGCCGGGTTTGAACTCGATTTCCTTGTCGTCGGTAAGCTCCAGTCTAAGATGTATGATTTTCGGCGTGACGAGGTCGAGCCTTGTGACCAGATAGTCGTACTGACGCACATTGAAAAGCTCCTCGGGAATTCGAATGTGGATTTCCTCTTTAACCTTGACCTGGCAGGAGAGTCGAACCCCTTCCTTTTGCTCTGCAGACGTCACGTACCCAGCTTCGGTGGGCAGAAATTGTCCGCCACCCGCACTGACATGAACCTTGCAGTAGCCACAGCTTCCCTTGCCGCCACAGGCGGAAGGAATGAAGATCTCTTCAGAAATCAGTGTGGACAGGAGTGTGTCCCCGCCTTCCACAGAATATTCCTTTTCGTCGTTGATGACGAGCTTTTGTTCCCCGTAGTTGGCAATCGTCCGGTTGGCGATGGAGAGCAGGAGGGCCAGAAGGCCAGAAATGCCGGAAACAACGAGGACCTGTGTCATAATGGATTGCATAGGTACACCTCCTTTTACTGAATTTGAACCATGCCTGAAAATCCGATGAAGGCAAGTGCCATGAGACCTGTAATGATAAGGGTTATGCCTGGTCCTTCAAGGCCCTTGGGAAGCGGATTGTTGCGGATGCGCTTTCTGATTCCTGCCAGCATGACAATGGCAAGGGTCCATCCAAGGCCTGATCCCAGACCAAAAGCCATCGACTGCAGGAGGCTGTAGTCACGGATGACCATGAAAAGGGAAACACCCAGTATGGCACAGTTTACGGTTATGAGTGGCAGAAATATGCCCAGCGCGTAGTAGAGGGTCTGAAAATAACGGTCAATAATCATTTCTACAAGCTGCACAAAGGCGGCGATGACGATGATGAACAATATGTACCGCAAGTATTCAATGCCCAGAGGCACGAGAATATAATGATAGACCAGATAATTGAGCAGGGTGGTGAAGGTAAGCACAAAGGTGACGGCTTGCCCAAGGCTCAGGGAGGTTTTGATCTCGCTTGAAACGGCGATGAAGGAACACATGCCGAGGAAATTGGAGAGGATCATATTGTTGGTGAAAATAGCTGCGAAGAAAATCACAAATGGGTTTATTTCAATCATGCAGAGACACCTCCTTTTTCATCCGCTTCATCTGAGAAGTAACGTTTGGTAATCCAGATCACAATACCCAGCATGAAAAATGCACCGGGCGGCATGATCATCAGGGTCCAGCTGACCCAGTTGGGACCGAGAACCTGTATGCCGAAGAGGGAGCCGAATCCCAGGAGTTCTCTGAAAAATGCAATGAAAAGAAGGACAAGGGCATAGCCAATGCCGTTTGCAAGACCATCGAAGAAGGACGGTATCGGCGGGTTGAACTGGGCGAAAGCTTCAGCGCGTCCCATAATGATGCAGTTGGTTATGATGAGTCCGACATAAGGCCCAAGGGCCTCGCTCATGGCGGGCATGTATGCCTTGAGGAAAATATCTACAATGATGACGTAGCCAGATATAATCAGGGTCTGGACCATCATCCGAATGTGCTTTGGTGTGTGCGATCTGAGCAGAGACACCGTCATGGAGGACAGGCTTGTAACAAACATGAGGCCAACACCCATAACCAAGGAGTTCATCATAAGATTGGTGACCGCAAGCGCTGAACAGATTCCAAGAATCTGGCGATATACGGGATTTTCCTTCCATACACCAAGGGTGAATATTTTACTTGTTTTAATAGCCATTAGAGCGCCCCCTTAATGTTGTTCTCAATATGGTTCAGGGCATCGTTCAGCATATTGCGAACGGCCTGAGAGGTGAGTGTCGCACCGGTGATGGCATCTGCATTGCCGCCGTCTGAAGGCCTGTAGACAATGGACTGGTCTGAAATGACAATGCCGCGAAACTGCTCGCGAAACCAGAGCTCTGAAATACGGCCGCCCAGCCCGGGCGTTTCCGCATGCTTAATGAAATCAATGCCTAGGACCTCGTTGAAATCCGGTGTGACTGCAACATAGCCCCAGATGGTGCCCCAAAGGCCGGAACCTGAAAACGGGAATGCGTAGCCGAGGACATCTTGACCACGGGCGGCTACGTAATAGCTTGTTCCATTAAGGGTCTTTTCTGAAATTGTGGTTTCATAAAGGGCCTGAATATTCGCCATGTCTTCTGGTACATCAAGACCGAAAGCATAGAGCAGACTCGCCTGATTCTTAACAGACTCCTGGGCGTGGATCCTGTCAATGGTAAAAGCGTTCAGTGAAGCAAGACCGCCGGTGAAAATCATAGTTAGCACGACCATGAAGACAACTGGGTAAACCAGGGGTTTCTTTTTCTTTTGATTTTTCGGATTAGGCATTCACAGCACCGCCCTTCTGTGCCTTGTCTTTGTCACGGGCCTGTTTTGCGCGCACGATTTCATCAAGCAGGGGTGCGACAGTATTGCCGATCAGAATGGCAAACATGACACCGCCGGCAAAGAGGGCGAAGCCCCTGATGATGACGGTTACAGCCCCAATGAGAAGGCCGTAGGCCCACCGCGCTTCCTTTGTTTTTGGCGATGAAATCGGGTCGGTTGCCATAAAGACAGCCGCGAAAAGAACGCCGCCGGATAAAAGCCCAAAAACCGGGCTTGGAACCTGGGAGACGCCAAGTAGATTGAAGACAAGGGACATGGCCGTAAAACCGCCAAGTACGCCGAGCATGGATTCCTTATGTGCTGTTTTTGTATAAAGAAGATAAATCCCAGCCACTGCTATAAGGAGTGCACTGGTTTCACCAATGGAGCCGGCAACATGACCCGTTAGAAGGTCGAGGAGGGCGTGAAGCTCTCCAGTGCTTCGGTAGGATAGCATGGGTGTGGCTGTGCTGACCGTATCCACCGGGTTTCCTATGTAAGTGGTGAGTCCGCTCAGCAGAGAGCTTCCAGCGGGTGCAGACCATTCAATGGTAAGAAACTTGGGAAAGGAGACATACACAAAGGCTCTGGCTACAAGTGCCGGATTGAAGACGTTTCGTCCAAAACCTCCGAAAACTTCCTTTCCAAAGACGATTCCGAAAATCATGCCGAGTGCGACCACCCAAAAGGGTGTTCTGGGTGGAAGGGTAAGTGCATATAGAATTGCAGACACAAAAATCGCTTCAGATACAGGTTTGCCTGTACGCCGCTTGAAAAGCCACTCAGTGATGACGCCGCTTATGATGGCGGTCCCTATGACGGGAATCACGCGCCATCCGAAATTACAGACTGCCGCAAAGACAATGGGCGCCAGTGCGTAAAGAACTTTGCGCATGAGTGCCTGCTTCATGAATTTAACTGGTCCGATTTTCATAAGTACTCCCCCTTAATTCTTCTGCTTCTCCTTCCAACTTTATGTATAATAGAATAGAGAACGGGTATAACCTGACTTGGAGTATACATACCCAAGGAATATGCAATAATAGCAGAAGAAGAAAAAAGTGGATATAAAAGGGGCGTGTTCCCTTCTGTCAGCAAGTGACAGTGTGCAATCAATATGGAGAATATTTATGGAACGTATACATGAGATTATCGATGAAGTTTTTCAAAAGGAAAGCCTCTTGTTTGCAGTACTCAGCAATGTGCATAAGGGAGCAGACATATCATACAAAAAGGTGGATATCAAACCGGTCATAATCAAGGGAGACAGGCTCAATCAGCTTGCCTACCACTCTGACAATAAGGTTCAGCATGAGAATTTGGATGGAGAGCAGGCTGCTGAAACCGTTAAATCTTTAATGGGGAATTATTTCAAGCAGGCCATGTTCTATACCATAGATGCAGATTATCAGATTCTTATCAGTAAAAAAGGAAAGGTCAAGATTCTGAGAAAGCAGCCGACAAGAAATTCTGTCGATCTGAGCCATAATAGAAAGAAGGAGTACCTCTTAGCTGAAGGTGTTCCCCACGATTTTCTTGTCAGACTGGGTGTCATGAACCGGGAGGGAAAGGTTCTGGCGAAAAAGTATGACAAGTTCAGACAGCTGAACCGGTATATTGAGATGGTGGCGGACTGTATTCCCCATCTGCCAAAGGACCGGGCAATCAATATCATTGATTTCGGGTGCGGCAAGGCATATCTCACCTTCGCCCTCTATTATTACCTGGTCAAGATCATGAATTATCAGGTGAATATCATCGGTCTGGATTTGAAGGCCGACGTCATAGAGTTTTGCAATGGTGTTGCCGAGGAGCTTGGCTACGACGGACTCAAGTTTCTTGAAGGGGACATTCGCGAGTATACGCAGGACGGTGGCGTAGACATGGTGGTAACGCTCCATGCGTGTGACACTGCTACCGATGACGCCATGGTAAAGGCGGTTAACTGGGGGGCGTCGGTTATTTTGGCAGTACCGTGCTGTCAGCATGAGTTCTTCAAAAAAATTCATAACCCGGCCATGATGCCCATGGAGAAGCACGGCCTTATCAAGGAGCGTATGTCAGCCCTTGTGACAGACAGTCTGCGTGCCAGTGTCCTGGAAATACTGGGGTATCAGGTGCAGGTTCTGGAATTCATTGATATGGAGCATACGCCGAAAAACATTTTGATCCGTGCATTCAAGAAGGAAGGCGACATTTCAAAGGCGATTGAAGAGTATAAGCACTTCAAGCAGTTCTGGCATCTGGAGCCTTATATCGAGCAGGCAATGGGACATCACTTTACACGACTGATACGTGATGGCGTGAAAAAGTAAATGGAGGCATGATGTGAAGGTAATCGTATCACCCAGCAAGGAGCAGCGCTTTGATGCCCAACCGGTAGATGACATGAAGATGCTGCCCTATCTTAAAAAGACAAAGACACTCGTTCAAGAGATTCAGAAGCTTTCAATGGATGAGCTTGCCAAAGTCATGAACATTAAAAGCGATCTGCTGACTTCTGTTTATGAAACTTATAGAAATTTTGGGCACACAGGGATTCTGCCTGCCATTCAGGCATACAGCGGAATTGCCTTCAGACAGATTCCCATAGAGACCTATTCGGACAGGGAACTGTATTATCTGGAAGAACATTTGAGAATTCTTTCAGCCATGTACGGGATACTGACACCGCTTACAGGAATCAGTGCCTACCGTTTGGACATGAAAATGAAAATCATGGACGAGAGTCTGTACGCCTATTGGAAAAACGAACTGGATACCCCCTTCGATGAAGGAGAGACCATAGTCAATCTGGCATCTTCGGAGTTTTCAAAACTCATTAAGGTGCCAATGGTGACCGTGTCCTTCAAGGAATACAAGAAGGGCCTGTTGAAGACCATTGGGACAAATGCAAAAAAGGCCCGTGGGCAAATGGTGGATTTTATGGCAAAAAATCAAATTGAAGATATTGAGTTCCTCAAGACCTTTTCAGAGGATGGATGGCGTTTTGATGAGACACTGTCTGACAAGGCAGAGTTGATGTTTGTGAGGGGTGAGGCAGATGAATAAACTCAAGATGCTGAGCAAGGTATTGTTTATTCTGGGAAGCCTAATTGCTGTAGCTTCCATAGGCTTCACTGCCTATCTGCAAAAGACGGAACCGGCCGGATTCTGTCCAGTCAATCCCATGCGGCCCTACATGGGTGCTGGGATTGTTCTGCTCGTTTCGAGCATGATGATTGATTATTACCTGTACCTGCTTAAACGTAGGAATGGCAGACCATAAGGCTTTCTTTCCATGAAAGCCCTGGTGCAAGTTGACCAAAGCAAAAAAAGAACTGCATGTGCAGTTCTTTTTTTATGGAATCAGTGCATCGTCTGCACTGTGTTTTGAGTTGATATCTCGGCTCCAAGATAATGGGGAATAGTAATCTGGTAGCTCACACTTCCCAGATCAAGAAACTTACAGGCGTATTCATGGTTATCTTGGGAGGAGCCGAGAATCATGCGTGGAGTACCGAAGACTTTATTACAAAAAAGCAATAAAGTTGTTTCGATATATTAATAAATATAAATGAATACGATTTCTTTGTCAACGCGTGTTGGCGTATTGTTGTAAAAAATTTATCGTATTCCAAAAGGTGAATCAACATATTGAAACATACCGGTAGTATATTATTCGAGACCATCTTCTGCAGCTGAAGATGCAGAGCCTTCAGACTCAGATACCTCTGCTTGGGAGCCTTCATTTTTCCATGCGTCAAAACCATCCATGACAAGGTCGTATGTCTTCTGGCTGATTTCTGGAAGCTCGTCGCCCCAGATTTCTTCAACTTCCTCAAAGCCTTTAATGAAAGCATCTTTCAATAAATCAGATTTCTCATTGTTGTTCCCAGAGAGGGCTTTTGCAAAGTCCAAAATGCGCTCAGCAACAGATTCAGGACTGAAAAAACCGCCTTCTTCAGTATCTGCCTTTGCTTCTTCGACCATTTCAGGCGTGATCTCGTCGGCACGTTCGCTGAGAATCTGCTCAATTGCCGCCTTCATGCCCGCATTTTGTCCGTTCAAGGTTTCTTTGACCATCATATAGAAGGCACTGTTCATTTTCTGATCGACCTGAAGTTTGAGGCGGTCTACCTCGGACAGTTTTTCCTGTGCCGTATTCGAGTAGTTTATAGAAACCGAGGTCTCAGATGACTTCTCAAACACGACAGCGGCCTCGGCAATGACAGACTGGACCTTGCCGGTATCGTTGCTTTCCTTTTTATCGTTTGCTTGCTTTGATTTCTGTTCCAACGTGGTCTTTTGACTGTTCAACTGATTCAACTGCTGAATTGCACGTATATCCATGAAATGCGCACCTCCTTGTGCTCCGTTTGCATCCTTACAGTAGTAATATCGGCAAATTATCACAAAAATAAACCGTTTTTCTTCCTATTTAATATATAAAATTTGAAATTGCCCACGCATATGCATGTATATACAGGTTCTTGAGGTACAAAAATACAGATTGTACAGATTTTAAAACAAGAATACGTTTGCAAACAAGTTGCGCTTTATTTTCTGAAAGTTTTGATTTATTATTAAATTCTAGGGGTAATAAGTATGTGGACTGTCCCTGTGAAAAAGGCAAAAAAGTTGAATGAATCAACAAAGTTTAGCAAAGGTATATTGTATACAATAGCAAGTGAGATAGGGCAAGTATTTCGTCAAGCAAACGTTTTCATTTTCCCGATGTTTTCCTGGGATACAGGTATACAAATGCGTTGACACTCTGTATACAATATACTATACTAACCACATACACATGTATGAAAATACTAAGGAGGCAAAAGGTCAATGAGTAATAAAGTGATGAAGACCATGGATGGTAATACGGCTGCTGCTTGGGTTTCGTATGCATTTACTGACGTAGCTGCAATTTACCCTATTACACCATCATCTAACATGGCAGAATTCGTGGACGAGTGGGCTGCGTATGGCAAGAAAAATGTTTTCGGCCAACAAGTTGTTGTATCTGAACTGCAATCTGAAGCGGGTGCTTCTGGTGCTGTTCATGGTTCTCTACAAGGTGGTGCACTGACTACTACATTTACTGCGTCACAGGGTCTGCTTCTAATGATCCCAAATATGTACAAAATCGCTGGTGAGCTACTTCCAGGTGTATTCCACGTTTCTGCACGTGCGGTTGCATCTCATGCTCTATCTATCTTTGGCGATCACTCTGACGTTATGGCAGCTCGAAGCACTGGCTTCGCAATGCTATCTTCAGGTTCAGTACAGGAAGTTATGGATCTTGGCGGTATTGCACATCTTGCTGCAATCAAAACAAGAGTTCCTTTCCTACACTTCTTCGACGGTTTCCGTACTTCTCACGAAATCCAGAAGATCGAAACAATTGATTATGACGAATTTGCTAAGCTGCTTGACTGGGATGCAGTTAACACATTTAGAAACAACTCTCTAAACCCTGAGCGTCCTGTTACACGTGGTACTGCTCAAAACCCAGATATCTTCTTCCAAGCACGTGAAGCATGTAATACATACTACGACAACGTTCCTGGTGTTGTGGCTGACTATATGGAAGAAATCAGCAAGCTGACTGGCCGTGAGTACAAGCCTTTCAACTACTACGGTGCTCCAGATGCTGAGCGAATTATCGTAGCAATGGGTTCTGTTGTTGATACTGTAGAAGAAACAATCGATTACCTGACTGCTAAAGGTGAAAAAGTTGGTCTTATTAAAGTTCGTCTTTACAGACCTTTCGCACCTAAGTACTTCTTCGATGTTCTTCCTGCTACAGTTAAGAAAATCGCTGTTCTTGACAGAACTAAGGAGCCAGGTTCACTAGGCGAGCCTCTATACTTGGATATCCGTTCTGCATTCTACGGCAAAGACGTACAGCCAGTTATCGTTGGTGGCCGTTACGGTCTTGGTTCAAAAGATACTACGCCATCTCAAATCAAGCGTGTATACGATGAGCTAGCTAAAGAAGCACCTGCACAAATCTTTACAATCGGCATCAATGATGATGTTACACATCTATCACTTGAAGTTGAAGAAACAATCGTAACTGAACCTGCTGGTACAGTTAGATGTAAGTTCTGGGGTCTTGGTTCTGACGGTACTGTTGGTGCTAACAAGAACGCAATCAAGATCATCGGTGACAAGACTGACATGTACGCTCAAGGTTACTTCTCATATGACTCTAAGAAGTCTGGTGGCGTTACAGTATCTCACCTTCGTTTCGGTAAGCAACCAATCCGTTCGACTTACCTGATTGACGAAGCTGACTACGTTGCATGCCACAACCAGTCATACGTTACTCAATACGACGTACTTTCTGGTCTTAAAAAAGGCGGTACATTCGTACTTAACTGTAAGTGGACTGCTGAAGAGCTAGATGCAAACCTACCTGGCGAAATGAAGAAATTCATTGCTGACAACGACATCAAGTTCTACACAATCAATGCAACGGATATCGCTGCAGAAATCGGCCTAGGAAACAGAATCAACATGGTAATGCAGTCTGCATTCTTCAAGCTTGCTGACGTTATGCCTGTTGAAACTGCACTTGGCTACCTGAAAGAAGCAATCGAAAAGACTTACGGTAAAAAAGGTCAAAAGATTGTTGAACTGAACTGGAAAGCTGTTGACGCTGGCGCTGCTATCCAAGCTGTTGAAGTTCCTGCTGCTTGGGCATCTGCTGAAGCGACTGTTGCTGAAGAAGCTGATCTTCCAGCATTCATCGCTAACAGACTTAAGCCAATGAACGCTCAAGAAGGTGACGCAATCCCAGTTTCTGAGTTCGTTGAGCTTGCTGACGGTACATTCGAAAATGGTTCATCTGCATACGAAAAACGTGGTATCGCAGTTAACGTTCCAGAGTGGCTATCAGAAAACTGTATCCAATGTAACCAATGTTCTTTCGTTTGTCCTCATGCTGCAATCCGTCCAGTCCTTCTTTCTGAAGAAGAAATGGCAAATGCACCTGAGAACTTCCCAACGCTGAAAGCTATGGGTAAAGGACTTGAGAACCTACAATACAAAATCCAAGTTTCTCCACTAGACTGTACAGGTTGCGGCAACTGTGCTGACATCTGTCCATCTAAGAACAAGGCTCTTGAAATGAAAGCTCTTGACACTCAACTTGCTGAAGCTGACAACTGGAACTTCGCAATGACAGTACCAGTTAAAGATGACAAGATGGGTCTAGGCACTGTGAAAGGTTCGCAGTTCGCACAGCCACTGTTCGAATTCTCTGGCGCTTGTGCTGGATGTGGTGAGACACCTTACATGAAGCTTGTTACTCAGCTTTATGGTGATAGAATGCTTGTTGCAAATGCTACTGGATGTTCTTCAATCTGGGGCGGTTCTGCACCGACTACGCCATACTGCAAGAATGCTGAAGGCAAAGGTCCAGCTTGGGCGAACTCACTGTTCGAAGACAACGCTGAATACGGTCTTGGCATGCAGCTGGCTGTTAAGACAATCAGAAAGCAACTTGCTGACAAAGCAGCTGAGCTTCTTGAGCTTGGCCTAGATGACGCAGTTAAGGCTCCATTCCAAGCATGGCTAGATGGCGCTGACGATGCTGACGCTTCTAAAGCTGCTACTGTAGAAATCCTGAAGGCTCTTGAAGCTGGCGCGCCTGCTGGTGCAGAAGACATCTTCAAGTTCTTCGAGAACAACAAAGATTACCTCATCAAGAAATCTGTATGGATTGTTGGTGGTGACGGATGGGCTTATGATATCGGTTACGGCGGTCTTGACCACGTACTGGCATCAGGCGAAAACGTAAATGTTCTTGTATTCGATACAGAAGTTTACTCAAACACAGGCGGTCAGGCTTCTAAGTCTACACCATCTGGCGCCGTAGCTAAGTTCGCTGCTTCAGGTATGAAAGTTAAGAAGAAAGACCTTGGCATGATCGCAACAACTTACGGTTACGTATACGTTGCTCAAACTGCTATGGGCTCTAACAAGAACCAGCTGATGAAAGTAATGCAAGAAGCGGAAGCATATAATGGTCCATCACTGATCATCTGCTACGCTCCATGTATCGCACACGGCATCAAGACTGGTATGGGTACTACTCAAAACCGTATGAAGGAAGCTGTAGATGCTGGTTACTGGCACCTATGGAAGTACAACCCACTTCTAGCTGCGGAAGGCAAGAACCCATTTGTTCTTGAGTCTAAAGAACCAACAGTTTCATTCAGAGACTTCCTAATGGGCGAAGGCCGTTACACTACTCTAGTGAACGAGTTCCCAGAAGAAGCTGAAAGACTGTTTGTTAAAGCTGAAGAAGAAGCTAAGGCACGTTACGAAGGTTACGTACGCATGGCAAACATGGAGTACTAATCAGGCGTAAGCGTCTAATTAGAAATTCAACCCCCGGACCACATGTGTGGTTCGGGGGTTTTCATTTGTGCAAAAAAGACAAAGGCCAGCAGGTTTATAAGTAGAATCAATCCAGCGGCCGCTTGCACGTTCTGTTCTGGTAAAGAATTTTTTGTATCACTTATTACCGAAATGATGCACATTTACACGCTTTTTCTGATAGACTAGAGGGGTAAGTTAGGAGGCGAGGCTTTGAAATCAAAGCTATTGGCAATTGCTGCCACAATAGTCCTGCTGACAGCTTGTCAGTCAGGTCAGATCAATGAAGAAATCCCTCAAAATGCGGGTGATATAGAAACGGAAATAACTGAACCGGCTATGCAAACACCGAACAGTGAAGTGGATGCTTCTGAAAAAGAGGATCCAGCTATAGATGAGGAAGAAGTTGCAAATGTATTGACTCCGGAGGCGGGCATAGAAGCTTCTCAGGAAGAATCGGCAACAGGCGATCCCCTTGAGGATGGATATGAGGTGGCTGCATTGCCGCCAGAGGACCTTGAGCAGATGGAGGCCAAGAAACACTATGGTGCAATCTACGAATCAGCCATAGCTGACGGAATCGTGGAAGCCAGTGCACGAGTGCTGGAAATCTCGAAAGGGTTTAACGCCGAAACGCTTCAAAAGAAAACCTTTGAAGGCTTGTATGAAACCTATTGGATTCAGGAAGGACCTTATGACAGCTTGAGTGCTGTAAGACAGGAACTCCTTGCCTATTTTACAGAAGAGTGCGCAGATGATTTGATTGATTTGTGGGGACTGGTCGAGGTCGATGGACAGCTCTACGCCCCTGAACGTTCCAAGGTGTACGATATCGATTTGGACAGTATCGTTGTAAATACAGCGGAGGTTTCTGACACTGAAGAACGCCGTTATATCAATTTCAATTTCACGGACGCATACGGGCAGGAGCAGAGCAGTCTGATCCTTTTAAAAAGAAGGGACCAAGACCAGTGGAAAATGGATACAATCCCTGGAACGGGCATCGTCCAACGTTATGGAAACAGCTTCATTCGAGATGTTTACTGGATGTCGGGCGCCGTGACATGGAGCTGGCCTGAATTCATCAGTAATGAAGATAGAACCTGGTCAGCACCCTTATCAGAACTCAAAAAAGGCGTGGAGGCTGAAATCGCTTCAAAAATGACAGGATTCGTACCGGACGTGGCATTTAGCCGCATTGGTGCCCGTCAGTTATCCTATTGGGTGGACTGGGAGTATGTGGAGGACAGCAGTGCTTATCCGCACCTGAATGTGACCCTGTCTGAATATATGAAGTATGGTATTCACCCAAACCATACGCGGTGGACAGTGACCCTTGATAGGGCCAGTGGCAAGGCGGTGAAGCTGGATCAGCTCTCTACAGAGTGGGATGCGTTTGAAGAAGCGGTCAATATGTATATAGATGGCTACATGATGGCCCATGCCGAAGAGTTTTATAATGATACCGTGTTTGAGGGAATTGACGAGAATACGCAGTTTTATTTGACGGATGATGGGATTGCCTTTTACTTTCAGTTGTATGAGTATGCGCCGTACGCCTTTGGCTATCCGGTCATAGAGGTTCCGGCGGGCCTTGTTGAGGACTATTTGTCTGAACCCATGCGTGCCTATTATGAAAGTAAAAGTCAAACAACTGCTGAATAGATGAGAGTGGGGACTTTATGCAATTTGTACACGAATCCGTGCGACTGGCCTGTGACGCCAATCGTGCCTTTAGATTTTTGACAAGACCGGAAATGCTGGAAAAATGGGTTTCTGGGGAATGCAGAGTCGATTTACGTGTGGGTGGCGCCTACGGAGTTAAGGCCGATTTGGGTCCTGATGGTCCAGCATTTGACACACAGGGCAGCGAAATATGCCAGTATGAACGGGAGAAAACTCTGGAGGTGTCCTGGCGGGATTCTCTCCATACGGGTGCAAGCTATAACCTGCTTGTACGCTTCATGCCATGCAGGTCCGATACGGAATTTTGCACGGAACTGCATCTCATGTTCAAGCACCAGGATCGGATGCTTGAGCAGGATGAGTTTGACGTGTATTCAAAGCTCTTTGGCGGACTCTTCGAAAGGCTGCGTCAACATGTAAACAAGGATTGGGTCATACGGGATGCCGATTTGTCCCTATCTTGGCTGAGAGGTTCAAGCTTTTAACAGTCTGGATTTTGTTGACTTTGTCAGCAACCTCAAGCAGGTAGGCCTGCTTGTCATAAGAAACCAAAAGAGCCGCACGCCAATGGATGCAGCTCTTTTTATCTATTGATTCAGTTTTAAATCATATTTGATTTTAAGTGCAAATTGCTTTGCAAAGTCAAAGGCACTGTATTTGTTTTGTGCGGTAATGAGCTCGTTATGCTCAATGATGTGGGTTTCCATGGGCTGGCTGAAGGTTGTTCGCGCACCGAGCTGTTCCAGAATGTAGCCGACATGGAAGGGTAAATCTGCTGAAAGTATGAGGGTCTCATATTCCGTTTCCACATCGAGGTTGGGACATGCAATGCGGTAGCCGGTGAACAGCCATGGAATCTCGTTGTGTATGAGGGCCGCTGTTCCGGTGCCGATAATGCCAATGGGCTTCATGTAGTGATGAAAGTGCTTGAGTACCTTGAGGATGTCCGGCGCGGAACAGAGTTCATCAAGTGCGCTGTATCCGCCAGGGAAGAAGACGGCCACATAGTGCTGGAGTTCTTCTTCGCTGATATGGGTGATGTTTTTTGGAAGGAGCATAAGGGGTTCTGACTCCATATACTGCTTGTAATACCTTTTGTCGCTGTTTGACAGGTGATTTAGGCAGGCTGCGTCCTGAAACGGTGTGTGCCCGCCAAGGGTACCAATGTCAATGAGGAAGCCTTCATTTTTGAGGGCATCGACGACCTCAACAAACGCAAACTGGTCATAGCCGGTCGGTTGTCGGTCCCCGTTTTTCAAGGTTATGGAATTTGCCGATGTCAGTATTACAAGTACACGTCCGAGCATGTTCATCCCTCCTTTATACATCACTTATACCACATAAATGCGCAAGCCATGCAATATACTTTATCCTGAATCAGGGGATGATGAAATAAATGAACAGAGGAGGATATTCGTGTATAACTATAAGATGACGATTCGATATGACGGTGCAAAGTACAAGGGCTGGCAGCGTCTTGGTGGCAATGAGAAAACCATACAGGGCAGACTGGAGACCATACTGTCGAGAATTCTGGATAAGAAAACTGAAATCACAGGGGCCAGCCGTACCGATGCTGGTGTCCATGCGAGAGGCCAGGTGGCTGTATTCGAAAGCGCGACTGAATTGGACTGTCTGGAGGTCCTGACGGAGCTGAACCGGTATCTGCCGGAAGACGTGGTGGTGGACGATCTTTCTGAGTGCAGTGACCGCTTTCATCCACGATATAATTCAAGTGGGAAAATCTACATATATCAAATCTGGAACGGTCTGAAGGCGGACCCCTTTGAACGCGGGTACTTTACCCTTGTAGAAGACAACCTGGACATCGACCGCATGCAGGCTGGCGCGGCGCATTTTTTAGGCGCCCACGACTTTACGACCTTCACCACAGCCAAGGCGAAAAAGAAGTCCATGGTGCGTGAAATCCAAGGGATTGAAATCCGAAGAGAGGGGAGCAAGGTCTTTGTCCAAATACAGGGTGATGGATTTTTGCACAATCAGGTACGGCGCATGGTGGGGGTTCTGATTGATATTGGAAGGGGTACCAGAAGCCCAGAAGAAATTCCGAAGATGATTGCAGCCAAAGACCGAAAAAAATGTGGCGTCACAGCGCCGCCGCAAGGTCTTTTCCTTGAACGTGTCCTCTTCAACTAAACAGGTCTATAAAACAAAATAGGGACCGGATGTGGCATACATGATTGTATTGCCGTATCCGGTCCCCTTTATTTATGCTGAAGAATCTGGTTTAGACATCAAATGGAATGTGTTAAACCGCTCTTGTCTTTACCTGAGCGTCAAGATGCTTGAGCTCGCGCATTTCGGATCTGAGCATGCCCAGGGTAATGAGCGTTGCCAGGAAATCTGACATTGGGAATGAAACCCATATACCCCATAAGCCGAGGAAACGCGGCATGATAAGCACCAGTGGGATCAGGATGAGGAACTGTCTTAAGAGCGACAGTATCATAGAAGGACGCGCTTTACCAAAGGACTGGAAAATAGACGAACTGATAATTTGAACACTGATGACTGGAACCGCTAAAATGACCATTCTAAATACGGGAATACCCATACTGATGACTTCTGTTTCCTTTGTAAAGATCCCCAGGAAGAATGGTGCGAAGCTTTGCGCAAGCACCCATCCTACACAGGTGTAGATGGTGGTGTACTTGATGGAAATCTTGATGGCTTCAATTGCACGGTCGTATTTCCGTGCGCCGTAGTTGAAGCCGAGTATCGGCTGGAGTCCTTGAACGACACCGAATAGAGGCATGAAAATGAACATGAGCAGTCGGTTGACCATGCCGAATATGGTGATGGCCACATCACCGCCATAGAATCCTAGAGAGTTGTTCAGGACAATCGACAGAACACTGCCGCCGACCTGGCGCGCGAATGCGGGTGCCCCAACTGTGAATATCTCATTTAAAAGCGCCCAATTTGGCTTGAGGTGATGCGGTTTGATCTTAAGCTGACTCTTTCCGCTATAGATATAGATCATGATGAAGATGAAGGAGCAGAACTGTGAAATGATCGTTGCAATCGCAGCACCCCGTATGCCCATATCAAAGAGGAAGATGAACACAGGGTCAAGAATGATGTTGAGCCCGGTGCCGATAAGCATGGAAACCATGGCAACAAAGGCATTGCCTTCAGCACGAATCAGGTTGTTGGATGCAACCGCAAACATGAAGAACATGCTGCCGATGAAAATAACCTGCATGTATTCTTTGGCGTATGGCAAGAGGGTATCTGACGCGCCGAAGATTCTGAGCAGTGGGTCGATGAAATTCAGACCGACAAGTACGGTGACTAGGGCAATGGATATGATGGCAATGTATGCGTTTCCGGCAGTGTTGTCGGCTTTTTCGACATCGCCCGAGCCCAGTGCTCTTGAAATGATAGATGCTGACCCGATACCAATCATTTGTGCGATGGCCATGATGAACATCTGTATTGGAAATGCGATGGCAAGTCCGCCAATGGCCATGGCGCCGACGCCCTGCCCAATGAAGATGGTGTCAACGACGTTGTATAAGGCATTGACGATCATGCCGACTGTTGCAGGCAGGGACAGTTTGGTCAAAGCCGTTGATATTTTTTCGCTTCCAAGCAGGTAATTCCTGTCTTGTGCTTCCTGATTATTTTTTTGCATGACAACACTCCTCATAACTTGTGCCTTGTGTGGCTTTGTGGTGGGCCAGAACATTTTCGCTGACGCGTTCCAGATATTCAAGTAGCTGCTGTGCCTCTTCATCTTCAAAGCCCCTGAGCAGTACTTGGTTCCATTCTTTAAATATCTCATCGATTTCAGGCTGTATGCGTCTTCCCTTTTCTGTGATGAAGAGCAGGTAGGCACGTTTGTCGTGTTCATCCGGCCGTCTTTCAACAAAGCCGTCTTCCACCAGTTTTTTTATTGAACGTGTAACCGTTGCTTTATCGACATTCATTTTTTTGCTGAGCTTTTCCTGAGAAATGCCGTCCTGCTTGTATAGGGTGAACATGACATTGTGGTGACTGTGATGCAGTCCGAGTCTTGACATTTTATCCTTGAAAAAAACACCAGCAAGCCTGTAGGCAATGGATATGTGTTTTCCGATCCGTCTTTCTTTCATAAAATTAACCTCCTAACATAGTTGATACTGCAACTAATATACACTAAAATAGTTGATGGTGCAACTATGTTTACAAAAAGTTAAAAAACTGCCGGGGAATCCGGCAGTTTCAAGTAAACGATTTGAACCTTATTTTCAGGCTATAATTCTATGACATCGCCAGCCTTTGGCGCTGTAACCTCATGTCCCAGAGTTTCTTGAATGGCTGCTGAAAGGGCTTGGGTCGCCGACGGCTCACCGTGGTTGAGAAAGACCCTTTTGATGCCCTGTATGGATTTGAGCCAGCCAAGGAGCTGTGACTGGTCGGCATGACCGGAAAAGCCTTCTATTCGGATAATCCGTGCTGCGACCTTGATGGTCTCATCCATGATTTCAACAGGGTCTTCACCTTCCAGAATGCTTCTGCCTAGGGTGCCTTCTCCCTGGTAGCCAATGAAAATCAGCGTCGTCGTATTGCGCCAGAGCTGGTGCTTGAGATGGTGGCGGATGCGGCCTGCATCGCACATGCCGCTGGCAGATATGATGACCTTTGGCTGACCGTCCTTGTTGAGACGTATGGAGGTATCCATTTCCTTGACGATATGAAGATTCTTGAACTCGATGGGATTGCCACCTGAAGCAAAGACATCTCGAATCGGCGTCTTAAAGAACTCAAAGTTCTTCTCGAAAATGGAAGTTGCATCTATGGCCAGTGGACTGTCGATATAAAAAGGGATTTTGGCGAGCTGTGCACCCTGTGGGCTCGTCTTCATGAAGTTTCGAATTTCAAAGAGGACCTCTTGGGTTCTTCCGACAGCAAATGCAGGAATGATGACCGTGCCGCCCCTGCGGACCGTCTCGAGGATGGCGAGAGCAACCTGGGCGCCCCGCGTTTCGATGCTTCTGTGGAACCGGCCGCCATATGTGGATTCCATGAAGACATAATCCGCCTTTTGAAG